>NZ_JADFUE010000029.1:0-86390 GCF_054967145.1 Bradyrhizobium sp. UFLA06-24 | reverse complement strand
GTCTCCGAAGGATTTTGCGGCCGCCAAAGCCGAAACCTCTCGATCAGCGAATTAGTGAACATGCACAATTGCGAGCGCAGTGAAGCAATCCACAAAGCCCTCCGCGGAGACAGTCTGGATTGCTTCGCTGCGCTCGCAATGACGGAGTTTGTGGGACCGACTCGAACTAAGCCGCGATCAGATCGTCATACGCCGGGTCAATCGTATCCTCCGCGACCAGCTCGTCGCAGAACAGCCTCGCCTCTTCGCGCGCGGATTCGGTGGCGAAGCGGCGCAGCAGGACCATCAGTGGCTCGGTAGCGCCTCTGTCGGTCTCGCAATGGGTGAGGACGCGCTCGACCATGCGCCGACGCAAGCGCGCTGCGGTGTCGTCGGTGTCGACAAAGCCCTGCTCGTGGCACGCATCGAGCGCGACCTGGAACGCGGCAAACGTCGCTTCGGGCAACCCGGCGCGGCGAAGCAGCGCGTGTAGACTGTTGCCGCCGCGATCGTGCAGCAGTGCGGAAACGCGCGCCAGCGGCAGGTCGGCGAGTTCGGCAAGAGCCGCATCGAACAGGTCGAGATTGCTCGACAACAATGCGCGCAGGATCAGGCCCGCGGTGAGCTGGCCGGTGATCCGCAGATGTTTCACCAGATCCTGCATATCCTCACCGCGCGAGCGCGCTGCGATGTTCATGGTGGAGCGATCGCGCGCCTCGATCGTCATGCGCTCGGCACGGTCGGCGCTGAGCCAGTTCCGCGCCACGACGAATTGGGCCAGCGTCTCGGAGAGCTTGGCCACCAGAGCGGCACGAGTTGCGGCTGGAATGTCTTCCAGCACCAGCATTGCCTCGCGGATCGCGGCGAGATGGCCGTGTCGCTCGACAATGCGATTCCAGGAGAACGGCGCGAGCTCGGCGTGGGGGTTTTCGATCAGCTCGAGTGAGGCGGCCGCGCAGCCGACTTCGGCGATCGCAGCACACACCGAGGCCGGCAACGCGATGCGGCGGGCAACCGCGCATTGCACCTCCTCATCGCCAGTGGCGACGATGTCGACGAGATCGGCGTCGACCAGCAGCGGCGAATGTTCGAGCACGGGCAGCGCCACGGTGGGCTGGTCCGTCGACAGCGCCCGTACGATCGAGGCCGGCGCATCAAGGCTGCGTGCAAAGGCCTCGGCCAGCGCCTGCCGCACCAGCGGCGAGGGATCGTCGAGCAGCATCAGCAGCGCGCCCTCGGCCGCGACACGGTCATCATGGGAAAGGTCCGAGATCAGCCAGGCCCGGGCCAACGCCCGCGTTGCCTCCGCCCGCTCGCCGGCGGGCGCCGTCCTGATCCAATTGATAAACTGCCGAACAATCATGCTGCTTCCGGCTTACACAACAAACGAAAATGGTGACGGCCCGTCACCTGCAACACAAAATAAACCACGACGCTTAACAAAGCGTTCACCATAACTGGCTGGTTTTATTGATGATTTGTTAAGGGCTGGAAAGCGCGACGACGCGCGTCAGCTCGAGAACGTGCCGCTGCGATCGCTGAAGAGATCAAGCGGTTGCGGCGGACGCACGTCGGGCGTCGCCGATGCGACCGAGGTCAGCGAGGCGTTGTTGCCCCACAGTTTCTGCACTGTCGTCGAGACCGGCTGCCCGACGTCGCCGGGCTGATAGATCGAGCGAAATGCCGGCGCGGAAGGTGCATAGTCGGCGTCGGTCGTTGACGATGTCGCGCTCACCGGCGCGACGCCTCGCGCGTCCGGGAAGCTCTGGAGAAAAGCGGCGTTGTCGATCACCGGCGCGGTCGGCTGCACGCCATTGACGCTCGCGACCTGCGTGGTCGAGGGCGTAGCGCCATACATCGCCATCGCGCTGCGGGTGACCTTCGAATTGGCCGCGCTGGCGTAGCGCGCGTCCAGCACCGAATAGACTTCTGAGACACTGCGGGCACGGCCGTCCCTGGCGTAGAAGATCGAGCGGTTGGCGGAGGCCGCGTTCGGAAACAGCCGCGCCCCAACCGCCTGCGGATTGTCCTCGGCATTGGCGATCAGTTTCGCCGCGCCGCCGACGCCCATGAAATGGGCCATATAGAGCTCGCTGTCGGAGGGCCTGCGGCCGAGCAGACCGGTGAGCTTGAAGCTGTTGGACTGCGTCAGCGCCGCCGCCATGCTGGAGGCGGCCTCGGGATCGTCGCGCAACTTCATGATCGACCGCTTCATGAAGGGGTCATCGACGGTGTAGCTGCCCGACGAGGTCCTGGTGATGGCATCGGCGTAGTTGCCGTACCCCAGCTGGGCTCCTGCCTCCTTCACCGTGCCAAGCCAGGTCTGGTCGATGAACTGATAGAGCCCGTGCGCGGACGAGGTCGTGGCTCCCGCGGTCGGATCGAAATCGGATTCCATCTTGGCAGTCGTCAGCATGTATTGGAAGCTGACGCCGGTCCGGTTGGAGACCTGCTTGATCGCGCCAGCCACACGCGTCTGCGACGGATCGAGAAACGCCGTCTGCGAGGCACTGGAATTGTCGACCGACATGATGGCGTGACCGGCCCGCGCGGTGTTTGAGGCGCCGGCAATTCGGACGCCTGATGGTCCACCGTGGGGCAATCATGGTTAACGCCGGGTTAATGGGGCGGCGGCGACCCCGCCCCGAGTCATTCCGGGGCATCGCGCAGCGATGAGCCCGGAATGAAAAGTTGCTATTGCTTGTAAACGTCGTTCGGATCGAACAGCCTGTCAGCATCAACGAAGACAAGCCTTGCATCCCCAATATCGGCTTCAACCTTACGATAGAAGCACGACCTGCGGCCGGTGTGGCAGGCGGCACCGATCTGCTCGACTCGAATCCAGACCGCATCCTGGTCGCAATCGGTGCGGATCTCGACCACGCGCTGGGTCTGACCTGACGTCTCACCTTTTCGCCACAAGGCATTGCGCGAGCGGCTGAAGTACCAGGCTTCGCCCGTTGCAATGGTTCTCCGCAGCGCCTCGTCGTTCATGTGCGCGACCATGAGGACGTCGCCAGTCGCGACGTCGGTCGCAACGACCGTCACGAGGCCGGCGGCATCGAACTTGGGGAGGAAGACCAGGCCTTCCTCGATCTCATGGGAGTGAGCGGACACAGCAACTCTCGCCAGTCATTCGCGAGGTCAGCGCTGCAGGCCTCGCACCAGGGACAGGAAACGAGCCTGCTCCGCCGGATTGTCGCGGAACATGCCGGTGAAGCGGCTGGTGAAGGTGGAGGCGCCATGCTTGGCGACGCCGCGCACCGACATACAGGTATGCTCGGCCTCGATCAGGACGGCAACGCCGCGCGGCTTCAGGATTTCGTCGATCGCCGCCGCGATCTGCGCCGTCAGATGCTCCTGGGTCTGGAGCCGACGGGCGAAGATGTCGGTCAGACGCGCGAGCTTGGACAGGCCGACGACGCGCTCCACCGGCGTATAGGCGATATGCGCCTTGCCGTAGAACGGCATCATGTGATGCTCGCATTGCGAGGTGAACTCGATGTCACGCACCAGCACGAAGTCATCATAGCCCGCGGTCTCGCCAAACGTGCGGTCGAGCACCTCGGCCGGGCACTGATGATAACCTTGATAGAGCTCGTCGAATGCCTCGACCACGCGGCGCGGCGTATCAATCAGGCCCTCGCGCTGCGGGTTCTCGCCGATATAGGCGAGCAGCGTCTTCACCGCCGCCTCCGCCTCGGCGCGCGCCGGGCGCGGCTGGTCGGCACGGACGGCCACCGCGAGGAATTCGGCAGGATCGAGCTCCGCCGGGCGGCTGTCAGGCTGCCGGTCGGAAGGCTTGTTCGGGCGGATGGATTTGATCGTCGCGTCCATGTCTACTCCGTTCGACGGCCTTGCGGCCGGAGTGTCACCGGCAGACGGGGCGGACAGGCCGCCGGACGCCTGAAGAGAACTATCTGGCGAAAGGGTCACTCGGCAATAACGCCGGCAGCGCAGATCTGGATCACCGCCAAGGCACCGCCGGGCTGTTTTTCCGCCAGTTCCAACCCTATATAGGACCATGAACGACGCCCGCCAAGGCCGATTGGGCAGGTAAGTGTTGGACTCCTCACATGCTGAACGACATCTATAACAAGCGGATCATCGAGCTGGCCGGGAATATTCCGCGGCTCGGGCGATTGCCGGACCCCGACGCCAGTGCCACTGCCCATTCCAAGTTGTGCGGCTCGACGGTGAAGGTCGACCTCAAAATGGAGGGCGACACCGTCACCGACTTCGCCCATGACGTGAAGGCCTGCGCGCTCGGACAGGCCTCTTCATCCATCATGGCAAGTCGCGTCGTCGGCTCGACTGCGAGCGAACTCCGTGAGTTACGCGAAACCGTTCGCAAGATGCTCAAGGAGAATGGCGCTCCTCCTGAAGGCAAATGGGAAGAGATTAAATTCCTCGAGCCGGTCCGCGATTACAAGGCGCGCCACGCCTCGACACTGTTGACCTTCGATGCCGTGGTCGATGCAATCGGCCAGATCGAGGCCAAGGCGAAGCAACCGGCCACCGCGCAGGGCTGAAGCTGGACTAGGCTCTTACTTCTGCGGCGCCGCAGGTGGCGCCACCACGCCCCCGGTGGGAACCACGGCTTCCGCCGTCTTGGTCGACTTGGCAGGCTGAGAGTCTAGCTCCTGGCCGAATCTGGCCTGAGTCTTCGGTGCAAGCTCCGCGACGGCAGGCGCCGTGACGTCCACATGCGGCAGCACGTCGGCCACGAGGTCCGTCGTCACGAGATTGGTCACCTTCAGCTCGGCTGGGTCGAGCTCGTGCAGATCTTCCCAGGGCGGCACGTTCAGCGCGAGCGACAGCAGATCACCCGCACCGCCCATATCGAAGGTGTATTTGGCCAGCCGGCCGATGTCGCGTTCCACGATCATCAGATCTTGCGCGGTGTAGCTCGCAGCCTTGGCGTCGTCGGCGCGGTCGCCCATCCAGATCTGATGGACGCGAACATGAGCCGCTTCAGGCACGTAGCGCTTCTTGCCGGCCAGCAGCAGGAACACGCACATGGATTCGCAATAGGCTTCCGAGGCGACCGCCGGACGGGCGCCCTGCCCGTTCTTCTGCGTGATGCCGACCGTGGTGAGAAGGCCGAGCGTGCGGAAGCGCCGGCCGAGCGTGATCGCGTCGTTGACGGAACCACCGCTGGAATCGAGTACGACAGTGGCGCCCCCAAGCTGGCGTCCGCGGGCAAAGTCGTCAAAATCCTTCGGAGTGTCGGCCGTGATGATGCCCACCGCGCTGACCCAGCCGCGGCAATTGGGCTCGCAGGCGACCCAGTTAAATCTCATCGGCAGCTTGCGCTCTTCAAGCGAGGCGCCAGCTTTGGCCAACGAACCTGATGTCGCAACGGCGCTCGCCAACACGACACCACAAGCGGCGGTTCCCACCAGCAACCAGCCGCGAAGATTGAGCGACTTCAAAAGTTTCAAACTGGTCCCTTCCCCAAGCCCCAAGGCGATTCAGGCAAGCCCCGTTTCGACGTTCCAACGAGTGTACACATGGACGTCACAAAAATGGTATCCGGGCGAATACAGATCGTCCATAGGTACTTGCTGCACTGCTCCCAAAAAGCATGCAAAATATGGCGCCTCCACACCAGCTCGCTGTTCCCTGCATTGGAACCGCGCAGCAGGGCGCACAGGATATCGGCACGGCGCATATGAAGCACTCAACCTGCGAGCATTGTTCCGCTCCCGTCGCCGAAGCACTGCGACTGCCGCGCAGATTTGGTCGCGCGCTGATCTGGCTTTACCGGCATTCGCTATCTCCGCTGGTCGGATACAATTGCCGTCATCTACCGACCTGCTCTGTCTATGGCGATGAGGCGATCGAACGGTTCGGACTCTGGGCCGGTGGCTGGATGACGCTCGCACGCCTGTTGCGCTGCAATCCCTTTGGCACGTCGGGTATCGACAATGTGCCTCTCACCACTTCCCCCGATGCGCGCTGGTATTTGCCCTGGCGCTACGGTCGGTGGCGCGGCGTCAATCCATCTTGAGCTTGTTGCAGCGCTTTGCGCATCTCTGCCCTGAGCGGAACCGGAACTCTGGTGTCGGATTGTTGTGACGCTCCCACGGGAGGAAACAACGATGCGCTGGAAAATCAGCCCTCATTGTCATTTCAGGCGTGGCTTACATTTTGGCCTTCATCCAAGAGATCACGATCCCAGAACCACCGACATGCTCGCGATCATCGCGCTGCTCGTGCTGGTCCTCGGCTCCGGCTGGTATCTGTCAGCAAGCCTTGCGACACCGCCGAGCACGACGGCGTTCATCGTGCCCAGCCAGAGCGTGCGTTGGTAGTTAGTGGAACCAGAAGAAACGTCCCGGCGGCGGTGGAATCGGCTCGGGCGGACGTGGTCGCTTCGGCCGCGGCGGCTTCGGCGGCGGCTCGGCGGATGATGTGGTCTCCGCCGCCGGCGCGCTCTCGCTTCCCGGCACCTTCACCGCCAGCAGCAGGTTCGACTCATGCATCCGCCAGCGATAGCCGACGCCGAAATCGATCGGCTGGGCATGGGTGAATAATTCAGCGTAGCGCTCCTGGTAACGAGCGGGGAATTCCCCGATCGGTCCGAGATAGCGGCCGAACGGGAAGAACCGCCATTGCCGCGGATTGTAACTGGCGAGCGGAATGCCGGAATCGTCCTGGATAATGGTCGCGCTGTTGGCGAGCAGCCAGTCGCGGACCACGGTGAAATTGCCGGAATGCAGGAGGTAGGAGGCGCTCTTGATCAGGCTGTTGCCGGGACCGAGCGTTTCGCAGAATTTCAGGAAGCCCGCCGCACGTGCGCCAGGATTGGAAAGGTCGGTGGAAAAATAATACAGGGTGCGCGCCTCGCCGTCGCTGCCGACAAAAGTGATGCGTACGCCCCGCGTGGCGTTCGGCCCCGGATTGTCGTTGCCTGTATGCACGCCGCCCTTGTCGTCGAGCGCGACCATCTCGACATTGCGGATGGTTTTGCCCGAGCGCGCCAGGAAGACGTAGAGAATCGGCAAGGTACCGTTGACCTGGTTGGCGTGCAGGTCGACCTTCATCTGCTTGGTGATGAAGAAGGAAAAGCTCAGGATCGAGCCGAGCGAGCGCTCGACATTGTAGAGCGCGGCATTGACCGCGCCGCGCGGCAGCCTGGTCAGATCGGGCACCGCACCGACCGGCTCGAGCGCACCCAGCACGTAAGTGGTGGCCTTGGAATAGAACGCGTTGGCATAGAGGAAATCCGGGCCGCTGAAGAAGTAGAACATGGTCGGCCGGGGCGCGGAGAGATTGACGTCGGACCAGTCGCGAATCTTCGATATCTGGCGCTGCTCGAGCTGGGCGAAGGCGCCATCGAAGAATTTGGCGTGATGCTGCCAGGACGGGTCCTTGGTGAGCGGCACCAGTGGGGAGTCCGCCGATGGCTGCATTCCAGCGAGGAACCGGGCGGTGTCGTCAAAGGTGACGTCGCCCGCACATGCGGACGAGATGGCCGCAGCCAAAAGGGCAAGTGCGACGGCCGCAAGTCTCATGGTTCGAAACATGTCTATTCGCGATTGTGTGATGGGGCAGCGGCGGCCGGCCGCCTGCGGAAAACAGCATAAATGAACAGGCCGGAGAGCATGACGAGCATCCCTGACAGCGACTGCACGGGTCGCTCGGTCAACAGGTAGTACATCATGGACGCGGTCACGAGCAGGAAAACGAGCGGTGTGAACGGGTATCCCCAGGCGCGATACGGTCGCGGCAGATCGGGATCGGTGATGCGCAGCTTGATCACCCCGGCAACGGTGAAGAACGAGCAGAACAGCAACGCGAACTGGATGAAATCGAGCACCGCCTCGAAGCTGCGCGTGAACAGCAGGAGATTGGCAACGGCGAGCTGAAACAGGATGGCGTAGGCCGGCGCGCCGCTCACCGATTTCTTCGAGAACACGCGCAGCGCCGGGATGTCCTCCCCCATCGTCATCATCACGCGCGGACCGATCCACATCATCGCGCTGATCGAGGAGATCAGGCCGACGCAGATCATCGCGCCGACGATCCGCCCGCCGAGGCTGCCGAAGATGCTGCTCCCGGCCACACTTGCGACGTCGAGCTGGCCGGCCAGCGCACTGATCGGCGTCGAATAGAGGAACACCGCATTGAGCGCGACATAGAGCACCAACACGATCAGCGTGCCCATGAGCAGTGCGCGCGGCAGGCTCTGCTGCGGCGTGTTCATCTCGCCGATGATGTAGGTCGCAGCGTTCCAGCCCGAGAACGAATACATCACGAAGACCAGTCCGATTGCGAAAGGCGCGCTGACGATATGGGCAAGATCGCCCGCCTGGGGGGCAAAGGAGATCGGCTGCGGCGTGCCGATGACGAATCCGGCGACGAGGAAAGCGACGATCAGCACGACCTTGAGGATGGTCGAGATCAGCTGGAAGGCCGAGGAATGTCTGACGCCGGTCAATTGCACGATCGAGACCAGCCACACCACGCCAATCGCGAGCGGGATCGGCGGCAAATCGGGCATGACGGATTTGGCGTATTCGCCGAAGGCCATCGCGGCGAGGGCCACCGGTGCCGCAAAGCCGACGGTGGCCGAGACCCAGCCCGCGAGAAAGCCGAACGCCGGATGATAGGTACGGCCGAGGAAATTGTACTCCCCGCTCGAGCGCGGAAACATCGCGCCGAGCTCGCTGTAGGAGAATACGCCACACAGCGCGACGATGCCGCCAACCGTCCACAGCGCAAGGATCGAGAAGCCCGAGGGGATGTCCTTGACCTGGAAGCCGAGACTGGTGAAGACGCCGACCCCGATCATGTCTGCGACGACGATGGCGGTCGCGACCAGAACGGAAACCCCGGAGCCACCGCCAGTCAACCGCCCGATCCAGGGCGCGGTTTCCGCATCTGATGCCGTCATCTGGTCCTTAGCCTCAGGCGTCGCGCCTCGTGGGAGGCATCGTGCAGATTGGTCCAGTCAATTCAAGCAGGGTTAACAAGGGTTAAATGAGGCGGCCAAATAGGTAATTAGCCACCTTGAGCGACCGCTCTTGGGCAATAAACCCGTAGTCGACCGCGGAAATCCGCGCTCTCCTCCCACAATCGCGACACGATTACGTGGTCTTTTTTGAGCGTTCCGGATGTGGGGAGAGTTTCTCCGGACGCTTAACGTCGCCTAAACGCCAGTCGGCTCAATTATCTCAATATTGCCGATAGACGTGACTTGATAGACGTGACTTGGGGTCATGGGTGGATGGTCGGGGCCGTTCCGAAATTGAAAGCAAACATGCGTGCTGTCCGGGCCGAGACGTCCGGGGCGCGCGGCCGTGCGCTTCGGATCGCCCTGATCTCAGGCTTGGTGCCACTCTCGCTCACGCTGGTTCAATGCGGCCAGTCGCCCAATCCGACAGCGCTTGCCGCGGGCTCTCAGGCCAATGTCCAGGTCGTCGCGAAGACCAATCCCCAAGCCTCCAATCCTCAAGCCAATCGACAAGCGGCAAGCGGCGACACCTTCGAAGATCGCTTTCCTGCCCCGCAGTTCAAAGAGCGCTTCCCCTCGGCGAGCGAGAGCTTCCTGCAACGGCAGATGTCCGACTTCTCGCCCAAGCGCGCCGTGCAGCAACAACCTCAGCCGGAGCAGGCGTCCTACAAGGTCGCCTCGCTCGAGCCGCAGATCCCATACAAACGTCCGCCGCGTGAGGACCTGACGACCCTCGTCAGCATGAAGTCCTCGGCCTTCCCCTATTTCGGCAACAACCCCGCCTCCGACGCGCCCTTCCTCAACATCTCCAAGGGCGACCGCCGCGGGCATCGCAGCTTCTCGGGGCGCGTGTTCTGGCAGGACGAGACCTACAATGACAGCCGCGTGCTGGTGCACGTCCCCGAGCATTTCGATGTGCGCAAGCCTGGCGTGATCGTGGTGTTCTTCCATGGCAATGGCGCGACGCTCGAGCGCGACGTGCGGGACCGCCAGCTCGTGCCGCAGCAGATCACCGCGTCCGGCGCCAACGCCGTGCTGCTCGCCCCCCAGATGGCCGTTGACGCGGCCGATTCCAGCGCCGGAAAATTCTGGCAGCCCGGCGGCCTCAAGCGCTTCATGGAGGAATCGGCGAACCACCTCGCCCGGCTCACCGGCGATCCCAACAGCGCGCGCGCCTTCGCCAACATGCCGATCGTGATCGTCGGCTACAGCGGCGGCTTCCTGCCCACCGCCTGGAGTCTCGAGGTCGGCGGCATTAGCGATCGCGTCCGCGGCGTCGTGCTGCTCGACGCGGTCTATGGTGAGATGGACAAATTCGCGTCCTGGATCGAGAGCCACCGTTCCGGCTTCTTCGTCAGCTCCTACACGCACTACACCGCACGGCGCGACCACGAGCTGATGAGCATGCTCAGGCAAAAGGGTATAAGCGTGTCCGAGGACATGGATGGACCCTTGCGCCCCGGCAGTGTCGTTTTCGTCGAAACCGGCGATGGCATTACCCATCGCGACTACGTCAACCGCGCGTGGACGCAGTATCCGCTCAAGGATGTGCTCGTGAAGATGTCCGCAACGCCGGCGCTGGCACTGGCCCGCGTCGCCAGCACCGCTTCGTCGGCATCGAGCCGATAATTTTCAGCTCTTCTTCAGCTCTTCTTCAGCTCTTGGGCAGCTTCGGAATGCTTTCGGCAAAGCCGTTGAAGCAGGCCAGACGCTCGTCCTCTTCCTTGAGGAAACGGCAGTCGGCGACACCCTTGGCCTTGGGCGCCTTGGGCTTCGGCGCCGGCGGAATGACCGCGTCGTAGCAGTTGAGACGGTCCTTGGTGCCGTCATCGATGTCGAGGCAGGCCTGGAGCCGTAGGGCGATCGATTGCGGCTTGCCTTTTGGTGCCGCCGCGGCCGGCTTGGCAGCGGCCTCCTTGCTCCCAGCCTTGGTCCCCTTGGGCTTCACCTGCACCAGTGGCTTGTCCCCCACCATCGGAGGCTTGTCGGTCTGCGCCAACGCGGAGGCTGAATAGAGCACCGCGGCAACCGCCAGAATCATCCTCATCTCAGTCAACTCTCTTTGGTCCCCACGACTGGCCTTCTAGCGCTCTGATGCGCGGTTTGCCAAGCGCCTTGCAGAGACGAAAACGCCGGATTCAGGCCTTGGCGGCAGCCGGCGGCCGGGGCTGGGTCACGATCACCAGGATCACCGCCAGCACGACGAAGCCGACCGCCACGAAGCCAAGCATATGCAGCTGCTCGCGGGCGAACAGCATCCCGCCAACGGCTGAGCCGACGGCCTGTCCGATATAGAGGACCGATGTATTGAGCGCGACGGTCGCCGACGCCAGCGGCGGCGCTGCTGCGACCAGTCGCACCTGCTGCATCGAATTGGTCGAGGCAAAGCCAAGCCCCCAGATCGCGACCGCGCCCGCCATCAGCACGAGCGTGCCGGCACCGAGCGCCCAGCCCGTCATCCCCGCAAGCAACAGGCAAGTGAACAGCACGGAGGTGCGGTAAGGCCCCGCGGTGTCGACGATGCGGGTCGCGATGACGAGGCCGAGAAAGCCGCAGACGCCGTAGAGCGCGAACACGAGGCCGATCGCATCCGGGCCGGCGCCGGTGAGCTTGTTGAGCAGCGGACCCATATAGGTGAACACGACGAACTGCCCCGACATTTGCAGCATGGTGATCGCAAGCAGGAGCAGGATGATCCTGCTGCGGCCGACCTCGGCCCAGGTCTTCAGATCCACGGGGGCGCCCTTCAGGCCCCCCGGCAGCCGCATGACCAAGAACAGGGAGCTGATACCGCCGAGCGCACCGATTTCGCCATAGGCGGCGCGCCAGCCATAATGGCTGGCGATCAAGGTGATCAGCGGGAGCCCTGCGGCGGCGGCGAGCGACCAGCCCAGGAAGATATAGGCAATCGTGCTGCCGCGCCGCTCCGCCGGCACGATCAGCGCCGCCGTGCCCGCGGCCTGCGGTGTGTACAAGGCACCGACCGCGAGCATCGCCAGGCGGATGCCGAGCAGGGTCGTGTAATCGGGCGCAAAGGCAGAGGCAAGGTTGCCGAGGGCCAGCGCGGCGAGCGTCGTGGTGAGCAGGATCCGCCGTTCAACGCGGCTGGTCAGCCACGCCGTCAGCGGAGAGCCGATGCAAAGCACGATCGCACCAAAGGTGATGAGGAGCCCGGCGGCGTGGATGCTGACATCGAGCCCGCTCGCCAATTCCGGCAGCATGCCCGCCGGCGCCAGCACCGAGCAGCCGGTGACGAGATTGCCGAGCATCAGGGCGGTGGGAGCGAAACGGCGGGCGGCGGGGACATTTTCCATGCAAACGCATGTAGCGGCGGCTCGAGACGAGTTAAAGGGCACGGCGCCAAATAGTTGGGCGCGGCTCCGGATTTTGCGCGCCACTTTCTTGGAAATGCCGGATTGCACAGGCCGAATCGCCTGATATATCGCTCGTTCCCGCTTACCTGCGCTCGTTCGCAGGAGTGAGCCTCAGGAGAAAAGCAATGTCCGACCAGCCCAAATCCGAATCCGGCTTCCAATATTCCCTCAGTAACCTGAAGCCCGTGAACCCCGCTGCCAAAATCACCCTCACCTTCCCCGACGGCGCCCAGCGGCAATATGACAAGGGCATCACCGGCCTCGACATCGCCAAGGGCATCTCGCCGTCGCTGGCCAAGCGAACGGTGGCGATGGCGCTCGATGGCGTGCTCACCGATCTGAACGATCCGATCGAAGCCGACGCCAAGCTCAGGCTGGTCGCGCGCGACGAGCCGGAGGCGCTCGAGCTGATCCGCCATGACTGCGCTCACGTGCTGGCAGAGGCCGTGCAATCGCTGTGGCCGGGCACGCAGGTGACCATCGGCCCGGTGATCGAAAACGGCTTCTATTACGACTTCTTCCGCAACGAGCCGTTCACGCCGGAAGATTTCGCCGCGATCGAAAAGAAAATGCGCGAGATCATCGCGCGCGACAAACCCTTCACCAAGGAAGTCTGGGACCGCGAAAAGACCAAGCAGGTGTTTCGCGACAAGGGCGAGGCCTTCAAGGTCGAGCTGGTCGACGCCATTCCCGGCAACGAGCCGATCAAGATTTACTACCAGGGCGACTGGTTCGATCTGTGCCGCGGTCCGCACATGACCTCGACCGGCAAGGTCGGCAATGCATTCAAGTTGATGAAGGTGGCCGGCGCGTATTGGCGCGGTGATTCCAACAACCCGATGCTGACCCGCATCTACGGCACGGCCTTCGCCAAGCAGGAGGACCTCGACGCTTACCTCAAGCAGATCGAGGAAGCCGAGAAGCGCGATCATCGAAAGCTCGGACGCGAGCTCGACCTCTTCCACTTCCAGGAGGAAGGTCCGGGCGTGGTGTTCTGGCATCCGAAGGGCTGGACCATCTTCCAGCAGCTGATCGCCTATATGCGCCGCCGCCTCACCGGCGATTACAGCGAGGTCAACGCGCCGCAGATCCTCGACAAGGTGCTGTGGGAGACTTCGGGCCACTGGGGCTGGTACCGCGAGAACATGTTCGCGGCCCAGTCCGCCGGCGACGAGGCCGAGGACAAGCGCTGGTTTGCGCTCAAGCCGATGAACTGCCCGGGTCACGTCCAGATCTTCAAGCACGGCCTGAAGAGCTACCGCGACCTGCCGCTGCGGCTTGCCGAGTTCGGCGTGGTGCATCGCTACGAGCCGTCGGGCGCCATGCACGGCCTGATGCGCGTACGCGGCTTCACCCAGGACGACGCGCATATCTTCTGCACCGAGGACCAGCTCGCCGAGGAATGCCTGAAGATCAACGATTTGATCCTGTCGACCTATGCCGACTTCGGCTTCACCGGCGATCTCACCGTGAAGCTGTCGACGCGGCCGGAGAAACGCGTCGGCACCGATGCGATGTGGGATCACGCCGAGCGGGTGATGGCGACGGTGCTGCGCGAGATCCAGGCGCAGAACAATCACATCAAGACCGAGATCAACCCGGGCGAAGGCGCGTTTTACGGGCCGAAGTTCGAATATGTGCTGCGCGACGCCATCGGCCGCGACTGGCAGTGCGGCACCACGCAGGTCGACTTCAACCTGCCGGAGCGGTTCGGCGCCTTCTACATCGACCATGACGGCGGCAAGAAACCGCCCGTGATGGTGCACCGGGCGATCTGCGGCTCGATGGAACGCTTCATCGGCATCCTGATCGAGCACTATGCCGGCAACTTCCCGCTCTGGCTCTCCCCGGTGCAGGCGGTGGTCACGACCATCACTTCCGAAGGCGACGAATACGCCAAGGTGGTGCTGGAGCAGGCGCGGCGCGCGGGCCTTCGGGTCGAGATCGACCTGCGCAACGAGAAGATCAACTACAAGGTCCGCGAGCACTCGCTGGCCAAGATTCCGGCGCTGCTCGTGGTCGGCAAGAAAGAGGCCGAGACTCATTCGGTCTCCGTCCGGCGGCTCGGCAGCGACGGCCAGAAGGTGATGACGACCGCCGAGGCCATCGCCGCGCTGGTCGACGAGGCGACCCCGCCTGACGTCCGGCGGGCGCGCGGCGCGGTCTGATCCCTGAAATCAATCTAAACTCGCTTCCGGTTGCGGGCGTGCATGCCTATCTGGGCATGGCACGCCCGACGACCAGCCGAAGAGACCATCACAATGCTTGACGCCATCGAACTCCTGAAGACCCGCCGCTCGGTCAAGCCGCGCGAGATGACCGGCCCCGGCCCCTCGCCGGCCGAGCTCGAAACCATTCTCACCATCGGCGCGCGCGTGCCCGATCACGGCAAGCTCGCGCCCTGGCGCTTCATCGTTTTCGAGGGCGAGGCACGCCAGCGCGCCGGCGAGGTGATTGCCAAGGTCTTTGCCCGCAAGAATCCAGGTGCGCCCGCCGCCGATATCGAGATCGAGCGCAAGCGCCTCACCGATGCGCCGCTGGTGATCGGCATAGTCAGCTTCACCAAGCCGCATCCGAAGGTGCCGGCCTGGGAGCAGGAATTGTCGGCAGGCGCCAGCGCCATGAACATCGTCACGGCCGCGACGGCTCTCGGTTACGGCGCGGCCTGGCTGACGGGCTGGTTCGCCTTCGACCGCGACGTGCTTGATGGCCTGGGCCTCAAGGCGGACGAGAAACTCGCCGGCCTCGTCCACATCGGAAAGCCGACCAGGCCGAGCGAGGATCGTCCGCGCCCGGTCTTGTCTGACATCGTGACGCGTTTTTAATCGAAGACTTGTTGACGCTCCTGACGTCTTGCGGCTTTGTTCCCGGCGAGGGAGGAAGCCCGGATGAAGCGTCGTGAATTTCTGGTCGGGGCCGCGATGCTGGCCGGCACGATGGCGCGGAGCCGCGCCGGCGACATCCCCGCCCCCTCCGCAGACGGAATGCGGCGCATCACCTCGTTCTTTGAGAACGAGGTCACCACCGGCCGATTGCCCGGTGCGATCGTGCTGGTTCAGCAGCACGGCAAGCCTGTCTATTTCAAGATGTTCGGCGTGCGCGACGTGAGGACGCGGCTGTCGATGACGCCGGACACGATCTTCGCGATCCATTCCATGACCAAGCCGATCACCAGCCTCGCTGCGATGATGCTGATCGACGAGGGCAAGCTCGCGCTGACCGATCCCGTGTCGAAATACGTCCCGCTCTTCGCCGGCACCAAGGTGGGTCTCGAGGTCACCAAGCCCGACGGTTCGCTGTCGCTCGATCTGGTGCCTCCGGTTCGTCCCGTGACGATCAGGGATCTGATGCGGCACACCTCCGGCATCAGCTACGACTATATCGGCGGCAAATGGGTCGAGCTCGCCTACAAGGAAGCCGACATCTTCGCCGGCCAGTTCGACAACAGGGAATTTGCCGATCGCATCGCCCGGCTGCCGCTGGCGCGGCAGCCGGGCACGTTGTGGCGTTACGGTCATTCCACCGATGTGCTCGGCAGCGTCATCGAGATCATCACCGGGCAGAATTTATACGACGCCTTGAAGCAACGCATTCTCGACCCGCTCGGCATGACCAACACGAAATTCGTGCTGTCGACACCGGACGAGATCGAGCGCATGGCGCGGCCGCTGCCGAGCGACCAGATCCTGCTCGATGCCGAGCGCGAACGGCTTGCCCATCGGGAATGGCAATCCGGCGGCGGCGGCCTGCTCTCGACCATCACCGACTATCAGCGCTTTTCGCAGATGCTGCTCAACGGCGGCGAGTTCGACGGCAAGCGCTATCTCAGCCCGGCCGCCTTCAAGGACATGACGACCGATCAGATCGGACCGGGCTCCGGCGTGGGGCGCGACTATTTCTATTTCCCGGGCGACGGCTTTGGCTATGGCTATGGTCTCGCGGTACGCACCGATCCCGGCGACGCGAAACCGCCGCCGCCGGGCTCGCTCGGCGAGTTGAAATGGGACAGTGGCAGCGGCACCTATTTCGGCGTCGATCCCAAGCTCGATATGGTCTACCTCCTGATGCAGCAGACCCAGAACGAGCGTGGCCGCATCACCCCGGCGTTCAAGGCGCTGGTCTACGATTGCTATCCCGAGGCGCTACGCCGCCCGTGAAGCGCGCTGGCCGAAATCGGCCAGCAACTTTGCGATCTCCGCCGCCGGCCGCGCAGCGCTGAACAGGAAGCCCTGCACCTCGTTGCAGCCTTCGGCGCGGAGCCAGTCGAGCTGGTCCTCGGTTTCGACGCCCTCCGCCGTCGTCGTGATGTTGAGGCTACGACCGAGCCCGGAGATCGCGCGCACGATCGCACCGCAATCGGGCCGCTGCGCCAGATCCTTGACGAAGGAGCGGTCGATCTTGATCTTGTCGAACGGGAAGCTGCGCAGATAGCTAAGGCTGGAATAGCCGGTGCCGAAATCGTCCATGGAGATGCCGACACCGAGCTCGCGGAGCTGATGCAAAATCGCGAGGTTGGCATCGGTCTCGGCGAGGAAGATCGACTCGGTGATCTCGAGCTCGAGCCGCCTCGGCGACAGGCCGGATTGCCCCAGCGCCGAGATCACGACCTGAACTAGATTGCGGCTGCGGAACTGCGCGGGCGACAGATTGACTGCAACCTTGACGTCAGCGGGCCAGTTCACCGCTTCCGCGCAGGCCTCGCGCAACACCCACTCGCCGAGCTGCGTGATCAGGCCGATGTCCTCGGCCACCGGAATGAACTCCGCCGGCGAGATCATGCCCTTGTCGGGATGACGCCAGCGCAACAGCGACTCGAAGCCGGAGATTCGGTCGGAGGCGATCGACACCAGCGGCTGGTAGTGCAGCTCGAACTCGCCATTGGCAAAGGCGCGGCGCAGATCGAGTTCCATGTCGCGGCGCTTCTGCGCCTGGAGATCCATCTCGCGCTCGAAGAAATGGTGCACGCCACCGCCGTCGGATTTCGCCCGGTACAACGCCATGTCGGCGTTGCGCATCAATTCCTCCGATGTCACGCCGTCGCCCGGGGACAGCGCGATGCCGATGCTGGCGCCGATCACCATCTCCTGACCGTCGATGTCGTAGGGCGACTTCAGCATGTCGATCAGCAAGGTCGCGCAGGCGCTCGCCTCGTTCGGCGAGACGTCGGCCGCCAGAATCACGGCGAATTCGTCGCCGCCGAGCCTCGCCGCAAGATTGGCGCCGCGAACCGCGGTGATCAGGCGTTCGGCGACCTGCTTGAGCAGGCGGTCGCCTGCGGGATGCCCGAAGGAATCGTTGATGTTCTTGAACAGGTCGAGATCGATATAGAGCACGCCGACGCGCTTGCCGCCGGCCTGGTCGAGCGCCTGCTTCAAGCGCTCCCGGAAATATTCCCGGTTCGGCAGATCGGTAAGTCCGTCATGATGGGCCATGTGGGCAATCCGCGCCTCGGCCCTGCGGCGCTCGGTGATGTCGACCACCGCGACCAGATAGCCGTCGCGATCGCCGAAGACGACGCGACGGCCGAACGTCAGCACCTCGATCTCGCTGCCGTCGGCCCGCAGGTGCCGCCAGTTGCGCGAGGAATGATAGGCATCGCCGATGCGTTCGAGCGCCTCGGCGTGGCTATCCCACTCGTCTTCCGGCCAGATCTCGTGCAGCTTCATGCGGAGAAACGCCGCGCGGCTGTAGCCGTAATGCTGGACTGCCGCGTCGTTGACGCCAAGGAACTGCTTGGTTTCGGCGTCGAACACCCACATCGGCATCGGATTGTTGTCGAACAGCAGGCGAAACGAGGCGTCGCGCCGCTTCAGGGCCGTGACGTCGGAGATCGTCAGCGAGACCACGTCGGCGAACGCGGTGGCGCTGAGCCGGAGGTAGCGGCCGTCGTGCTCGATTTCGAGCTGCTCGCCGCGACCCCCGGAGACGGCCTTGAGCAGGAATTCCATGATCTCGGGCGCGGCCAGCAGCGTGTTGCCCTCGCCGATCCGCCGCCACAACAAGCCGGCGCTTTCGACCTTCAACAGCAGCCCCGCGCTCTTGTTGTGATGCACGATCTGCAGATCGAAGGGCTTGCCACCAGCGTCACGTAGCGTCGCCAGCGAGACCACCGCATCGTCGGTCGCGGCGAAAATCGCGTCCAGCAGATTGTACTGCGCGCCGCGCTCGTTGACGTAGACCCCCACGAGCTTGGCGCCCCAACGCGAGGCCGTCGGCATTGCCAGCAGATCGTAGGTCCGGACCATGCCGTCGCGCACGCAGTGTGCGCTGGCCTGGTGCGGCTGTCCGCTGCGGAGCGCGTTCGCCACGGCTTCCGACAGCGCGGTGGCGCAATCCGGCGACAGCTCCGCGACCGGAATGTCCCAGCGTTCCTCGCCGAGCCATTTCTGCACATAACGTCCGCTGCGCGACAGCTCGAGCGTACCCTCGCCTCTGAGCAGCGCGATATGATCGGCCAGCCGCCCGAGGCTACCGAGCATCACGTCCTCATATCGCGGCAGCCGGTCACCCGGCTTCAACGCCGCGCGCCATTTGCGCTGAAGCACCGGGATGTCGTCAAACATTTCGGTGGCCGGTTTGCCCGGCATCTTCTTCGCGGCACTCATTGCAGTCCCCAACGCACTTTCGCGCCGCATCCAAGGCAACCACACTTAATGCCTTGTAAAGAGCGCCCCGCCGCGGGTTCCATTCGGCTGATATGACAGTTTTAAGTCGAGCGATGGTTAGCGTGTTTTAGAGACTATGACAGTTGTGCAAAGGCGATGCCTTGGATCTGCACACAGGTGCATCCACAACGTCATTGCGAGCGCAGCGAAGCAATCCAGAATTCCGCCGTGGAAAGACCCCGGATTGCTTCGCTGCGCTCGCAATGACGGAGGGGTGGGCGACACTGTCGCTCTGCAAATTGCATCTTCATCGCAGACACAGCTTCGCATTCTCGCGGCTCATCTCGCCCGAGCTTTGCTTGGTCGCCTTGCCCGCTCATGAAAGAGGGCGCAGGGAAGACCGGGTGCCCGACTGGCACCCGCGGTCCACTGTGCGATGGGTTGCGCTACAAGAGGCTGCACAGCGGCATACAGGTGAAGCCGAAACGTCCGGCCTTCCCTGCGCAGTGGTTTGACGGCTTATGTCGTGATCTCCCCGGGGAGCGATGCACTATTGCCCCCGTCGCCTTGCAGATGGCTGATGTGTGCATCCGGTTGGACATCGCACACCACCGCAAGACTTGGCGCACAGACCCCGGGCGCCAGGACCACACGATTTTGCCGTACGCAGGAACACACCGGTCGTATGCGCGATGGTCCCGCTCACGGTTGCCCGCCCTGCAAAACCTGATCGCGCCGACGTGACCCACGCCCACCGCCGTCCGGCCCGCGTCGTGACGATCGCGATACGCCCCTCTTCCTCGGGCCGGGTTGCGCGATACATACGCCATTTCCGAATTTCGGTAAAGTGAAATATTTGCGACCGCGCGGATTGACCCACGGTCGCGTGTTTTGCCGTCGGGCAACGCAAGGCTTCGTGGCCCGAATGGAACTACGACACCTTTCCCGCCAGCCGCTCGACAACCAGGTCAAGCAGCGCCCGCAGACGCGCTAGCCGCTTGAGATCGCGGTGATAGCCAACAAAAGTGTCGCGGCCAGGCGGCGTCACGCCGATATCGAGCGCGACCAGACGGCGATCGCGATCACCCACCGGGCGCGGCAGCACAGCAAGACCGCCACCGCTGGCGCAGAGCTCCGCCTGCACCTGTCTGTTGTTGCTGCGCAAGGCGATTTCGGCCTGCGGCAGCGTGCGCTTCAGCCAGATAGCATCGGGCATATCGGCGAATTCCGCGTTCATGGTGACGAGCCGGACGCCGCTGCCGTCGCCGGCCCGCGGTGGCTTGCTGCCCTTCTTGCCGTAGAGCGCATAGGGAATGTGCAGCAGCTTCCTGGAAATGACCTCGGGCTCGCTGAACGGTTTGATGCGAAAGACAAGGTCAGCCTCGCGCCGCGGCAGGCTGTAGAGTCGCGCATCGGTCAGGAGCTCGACGATCACCTTGGGATGGCGTTTGCCAAAAGTCGCGATGACAGGCGACAGCATCAGCGTGCCGAACCAGTCCGACGAGGATAAACGCAATGTGCCGTCGAGCTGCGTCTCCGTCCCCGTCGTCTGGCGCTGAAGCGCAATCGCTTCCTCCTCGATCCGCTCGGCATGCGCGAGCACTGCCGTGCCTTCGTCGGTGAGCACAAAGCCGTCGGCCGTACGCTGGAATAGCGTCTGCCCGAGCGCCTGTTCTAGCGCGCGCAACCGCCGCCCCATCGTCGGCTGCGTTTGCCCGATTTTTCGCGCGGCCGCGCCGAGCGTGCCTTCGCGCGCGATCGCCAGGAAGATGCGCAGATCGCTCCATTCCATCGTCGTCCCCGCCCATTCAAAAATGCACGATCATCGTACATCCTTGTTCCTTTCCATGCAAAAAGTCATGGGCATATTGGAGGCCGACAACGGAGCACGACGATCATGACCAAGCCATCGACAATGCGCGCGGGCGTTCTGGAGACCCACAACGGGCCCCTGCGCATCTCCACCGTCTCCCTGCCCAGGATCGGTCCGCGCGAGGTGCTGGTGCGGGTGCGCGCAAGCGGGGTCAATCCGCTCGACACCAAGATCCATGCCGGTGCAGCCGCGCATGCACGCCATCCGCTGCCCGCAATTCCCGGGATCGATCTCGCCGGCGTAGTCGAGCAGACCGGGCGCGAGGTCTCGCGATTCAAAGCTGGCGACGAGGTCTATGGCATGACCGGCGGCGTCGGTGGCGTGCAGGGATCGCTCGCCGAATTCGCCGCTGTGGATGCTGACCTGCTGGCGCTGAAGCCGGCAAATCTCAGCATGCGCGAGGCCGCCGCCCTGCCCCTCATCTTCATCACCGCGTGGGAAGGCCTGATCGACCGTGCCGCCTTGAAGGCCGGGCAGAAAGTATTGATCCATGGCGGCGCGGGCGGCGTCGGCCATGTCGCGGTCCAGATCGCACGCGCGTTTGGCGCGGACGTGTTCGCGACTGGCTCGGCCTCGCAGCGTACGACCATCGAAGGCTTTGGTGCTGTATTCATCGATCGAGACGCTTCGGTCGAGGCCTATGTCTCCGCGCACACCTCGGGCCGCGGCTTCGACATCGTCTACGACACTGTCGGCGGTAAGGTGCTCGATGCGTCCTTTACGGCGGTGCGCCGCTTCGGCCATGTCGTCAGCGCGCTCGGCTGGGGCACGCATGCACTGGCGCCGCTGTCGTTCCGCGCCGCCTCCTATTCAGGCGTGTTCACGCTGCTGCCGCTGCTGTCAGGGGAAGGCCGGACGCATCACGGAGAGATCATGGCGGAAGCCACGCGCCTCGCCGAGGCCGG
The DNA here is from genome assembly GCF_054967145.1 of Bradyrhizobium sp. UFLA06-24. Taxonomy (NCBI): domain Bacteria; kingdom Pseudomonadati; phylum Pseudomonadota; class Alphaproteobacteria; order Hyphomicrobiales; family Nitrobacteraceae; genus Bradyrhizobium; species Bradyrhizobium sp. UFLA06-24. The sequence goes on along the minus strand of NZ_JADFUE010000029.1, from coordinate 64,692 downwards.
CAAACTGGTGCCGTTGCTCCATCCCAGGCGCTTTACGATGGAGAGCGTTGGCGAGGCCTATGCGTTGATCCGGGACCACACCGCCAAGGGCAAATTGGTGGTCGATATCTAACGGCACAGAACTGCCGCTAATCCTCGCTCGACGCCGCGGAGCGGTTGCGCAAGTAAGCCTGCGACAGCAGGAAGAACAGCGCGCGCTCGCCATGGTATTTGGCCGACGGCCGCGTGCGTTCGAAGCCATCGGCAAAAATCTTGCCGGAGTGGTCGCAGACCTGCCACCGCCAACCGAACCGCTTGCGCCTGGTGAGGATCACTTCGAACATGCCGACGCGCTTGGTCCCCTGCTCCTTGCCGGTCACGCGAGCCTACCGAAGGCTGCGCCGGCTTCCCCCATTGGACGGACGCCCGACATATAACGTGGCAGGACGGAAAGCGAATGAAATTGATTATCGGAAATATGTATCTTGCACGGTTTATTGCGAAGTCGCGACGCCCGGAATAAGCCGACGCCGCCGGTGTTTTGCCGATCTTGCAGCGCAGTTCGACGGCACGGACGGGTCGCGCTTCCCGTGCATTCAAACCAGAACACAGAATGTCTGATGCGGTGAGCGCCTGCTCACCTCACGCACGGCGATAGAGGTAATCGGAGGTGGCGTCTGCGTGCGCTGAACGAGAGTTGAGGCGAATCCCGGTGAGGACCGAGCCGGGCTCCGCTGGCGACCCAAACAGCGCTAGTGCGCGACGACTTCGACTTCGCCGTCGACGCCGTTCACGACGTTGAAGCCCCGCTCGTAGACCTTGCCCTCGTTCTTGGCGATCGCGCGGTATTCGCCTTCGGAGAGCACGACACGCGGGAAGGCGCCGATCGATTCCTTGATGACGTCGCCGCCCGGCGTCAACACCGACCAGGCGGTGTTGGCGAGCGCCTCGCCGCCCTTGTCGCTGACGAGCTTGAGCGTGATCACGGCGGCGCGGTGGGTGATGGTGACGTCGGTGAGCTTGCCTGCCTGGACGCGGATGTCCGAGCGCACCACCGAATTGGCGTCCCCGTAGTTGGAGATGATGTAGTAGGTGCCCTCCGGGATCAGCACGACGTCGCCGGCGGCGACGTTCGGCACCAGCGCGGCACGCTCACCGGATTCGAACTGGCTGCCCTTGTAGATCGCGAACGAGATCTGGTTCTGCGGGATGCGGCTGGTGCCGACGCGCCCCTCGATGCGCAGCCCCCCGGCCGGGAGCACGAAGGATTCGCGGTCGGTCTCGGCCTTCAGGCTGACGGTGCGCACCGCGCTGACGAGGCCGAAGGCGACGTGCACGACGTAATTGCCGGGCGGCAGCACGATGTTGGGCGTGGCGTTGCGATCCTCGCGGATCAGCTTGAAGGTGCCATTCTCGTCGGGACGGTCGGCAAATACCCGCCAGACGAGGCCACTGGTGATTGCAGGCGTGTCCTTGCCGTATTTGGCCGACAGCGACAGCACGGCCTGCCCAGGCGCGGCCGCATTGAGGGGGGCTGCCGGCGGCACGGTCGTCACCGCGGGCGGCGGCATGCTGGGCGTATTCGGCTGGGTCAGGGTCGGCGGCAGGCTGGGCGGACCAGCGCCCGGACCTGAGGGCGGCGCGAGGCTGACGGCGCCGCCTGGATCGGGCACCGAAGCCGGCGGCACCGGCGGCGGGCGATCCGAGAAAAGCTGCGCCTGAGCGGCATTTTGGCCCAGGACGAGGAGGCACATGGCCAAGACAAGCGCCGGCAGCAGCCTGCCGCCGCGCCGCCATCCGATGATGCCGTCACCCCCTGGAGTCATGCCCCCTGCTTTTCACCGAAAACGCGGCAAATTCAAGCCTCTGAAACCCAGGGAAATACGGCTTGGCGACCGATCTTTGGAACCCGGTTGACGCCTGCGTGATTACACCAGAGGCACCCGGCCCTCGCCACATTCCTGCCCCCTGCGTCTCGAACGCTTGTAAACCAAGCTTTGCCGTCGTTCTGGCGAAGCGGGAGCGCGGTGCCTACTCTGGAACGAGGGCTGGCCCGGAGTAGGAGAGTTTCGGTGCTGGATATCTTGAAAGGTCGGGGTGTGAACAGTGCGAATGGCGAGAAGGTCGGCCTTGGCAGCATCCGCCGGCCCGTCCTCGGCCTCGCGCTGGGCGGCGGCGCGGCACGCGGTTTCGCCCATATCGGCATCATGAGAACGCTGCTGGCCAACGGCATCGTGCCCGATGTCGTGGTCGGCACCTCGATCGGGGCGGCGGTCGGCGGCGCCTACGCGGCCGATCGGCTCGACGCGCTGGAAGACTGGGCGCGCAGTCTGCAAGGCGTACGCAACATTCTCGGCTATCTCGACATCCGCCTCAACGGTTCGGGCCTGATCGGCGGCGAGAAGCTCGCAAGCCGGCTGGAAGAATCGATCGGCCACACCCTGATCGAGGACCTCCCGATGAAATACGCCTCGGTCGCGACCGAGGTCCGCACCGGCCATGAGATCTGGTTGACGCGCGGCCGGCTGGTGGAGGCGATGCGCGCCTCCTATGCCCTGCCCGGCATCTTCTCGCCGGTGATGATCGGCGACCGCTGGCTGGTCGACGGCGCGCTGGTGAACCCGGTGCCGGTGTCGGCGGCACGAGCGCTCGGCGCCGAGATCGTGATCGCCGTCAACCTCTCAACCGACGTCTTCACCCATTCGACGACGATCCATTCGCACGGCGCGATGCCCGCGACTGACGTGCCCGTCACCGAGCCACCGGCCAAGCGGCGGTTTCCGCGCATCTTCTCGCCGGAGAAAACCGTCAAGCGCGAGTTCTTCGGCAGCGCCGGACGTCCAGGCATTTCGTCGGTGATGGTGGATGCCTTCAATATCATGCAGGACCGCATCACCCGCGCACGGCTCGCCGGCGATCCGCCCGACCTGCTGATCACGCCCCGGGTCGGTCAGTTCGGCTGGTTCGATTTCCACCGCGCCGAAGACCTGATCGCCCACGGCGCGCGTGCCGCCGAACGCGCGCTGGAACAGATCCAGGAAACGATCGAGGTGCTGGCGCCGGCGCCTGAAGACGCCGCGCCAAAGGCTGCGGAGTAAGTCTGATCAGGCCGTCTTGATGTAGTCGCGCAGGGCTTCCTGCTCGGACTCGTATTCCTGGACGCGGCGCTTGACGATGTCGCCGATCGAGATCAGGCCGACCACCTTGTTGTTCTCGAGCACCGGCAGGTGACGGAACTTGCCTGTTGTCATCATCTCCATGAGCTCGGCGACCGTATCGGTCTCCTTGCAGGTGACAACCTTGCGGGTCATGACCTGGCTCACCGGCTCTTCCAGCACGCCGGCACCGCGCTCGCCGAGCACGCGAACGATGTCGCGCTCCGACAGGATGCCCTCGAGCCGGCTCTGGCTCATCACCAGCACCGCACCGATCTTCTTCTCGCCAAGCAGCTTGACCGCGGCAGCCAGCTTCGCGTCGGGCTCGACGCTCATGATCTGGTGGCCCTTGGTATTAAGAATGGATCGTACCGTCATTGCCGCCTCCCTGAATCCGATCCGTCCGCTTTGCGCGGGCCGGACTTGTTCGCGAGTCTTCAACTAACAGTTTTGGCGCCGGTTTCACGCTCGTGCGCTTTGCGAAGCATCGCTGCTAGCAGCTTGTCGCTTCGGAACATTCTTCTCGGGAATGATGGATGAATTCGGGCTGCGCTGCAAGCGCCGCTTCAAATACCGCTTGAAATGTCCTGTGATGACGCATCCGCAGCATCATCGTTTCGCACGCGCGGCACGGGATCGAACAGCGCGAACAGCAACAGCCCTGCGAAGAAGCCGCCGATATGCGCCTGCCAGGCAACGCCCGCGCTATCGCCGTCGACGCCGATTCCGCCGGCACCGAAGATGAAGTTGAGGACGAACCACACGCCCAGGAAGCCGACGATCCGCCGGTCTCGCAGGGCATGCAACAGCGGCTGCGCCGGAACCTTCGCGGCGGTATCGGCATCCGAACGGCTGAACGACAGGAAGCTGCCCCGCACGAAGGCGAACCGGATGGCCGCAGCCATCGCGCCCGACACCGAGGCGGAGGCGCCGATCATCGGCACCACCGCGTGCTCGTGCGTGACGAGGTGGGCAAGCGCGCCCGCCACCGCCGTCACCGCCAGGAACAGGAAGAAACGCAAGCCGCCAAATCGCCGCGCCAGCGCGCTGCCGAACGGCAGCAGCCAGAGCACGTTGAAGCCGAGATGGGTGAGGTTGGCATGCAGCAGTGAATAGGTGACGAAGGTCCAGACTTTGGCACCGGCACCGCCCGCGAATTGCAGATTGACCAGCGAGGAATCGTAACGCTTCGGGATGAAACCGAAGGCATCGATGGTCCAGTTGTCCAGCTCCGGCGGCAGCAGCACCCGCAGATGGATCAGCGCAAGGAGGACGACATAAGCCGTCAGTGGCCACGGCAGCGTCAGGATCGGCTCGCGGGGCGCCTCTTCGACGACGACCGGCTGATCCGATGGGGGTTGCGGCGGGGAGTCCAAGGCGGCTTCGCTTTCAGGCGATCGAAACAACAAGCCTGCAGATAGTCGCCTTTGCCGCCCTTGCGCAAGTGCACAAAAGGAAAAGGCGGAGCCCTGGGAAAGCCCCGCCTGTCCGTGTCGATCTTCCTGACACTGCGGAGGAACAGGAGTATCCCCACCCCTCCCCGCGGCCAGTGACCAAACTGTTTGACGCCCGTGTACAGGCCTCGCCGAGAACCTGGATGAAAGCGGCGGGGCTTGCGACCGCGATCACCATAACAAGGCCGACGCGGAGCGAAAGCGCATAGTTAATTTAACGTTAACGCAGCAAAGGCGGCGCCCGAGGTGCCGAAAACGCCTCTGCGGCATGGACGCTGCAATTCCCCTCCTGCACAACATCAAGGAGATCTCGGGTGCGCTGAAGCGGGACAGGTTTGTCCCATGAGGTTGCGCCGAGGGGTGAGCGTCAATCATGAAACATCCATCGAGCCGCGCGTTCTTCGCGTATTGGGACAAGAAGCGCGGCAGCGCACGGGCTCCTGATCGGGCCGACATCGACCCGGCCGCCGTGCGCGAGCTGCTGGGCGACATCTTCGTGCTGTCCTGCGAGCCGAAGACAGGCTTTCCGTTCCGCGTCGCCGGCACCCGCGTCTGCGCCCTCGCCGGCTGCGATCTCAAGGACCAGGGCTTTGCCGCATTGTTCACCGATGCGAGCCGCAGCGAGATCGAGGAAATCGCAACCGTCGTCGCCGACGAGACGTTAGGTGCCATCGCCGGCGTCACGGCGTTGCGCGAGGACGGCAGCAAGGCTCATCTCGAGCTGCTGCTGCTGCCCTTCAACGCGCGCCCGCACACGCCGGTGAGCTTGACCGGCGTGCTCGCGCCGTTCGACGACGAATGCGGCGCGCTTTCAGCCTTCACCGTCACCTCCTGGCGCTATCTGCACCAGCCGGAGAAATTGCTGCCGCGCGCGATCCGCAAGCTGCAGATCGCACGCGGGCTGATGGTCTATGAGGGGCTGCGGTAGGCGGCCTCGCCCATCGCGCTCACGGCATCGCCAGATGCCAGGCGCCGTTCAAAAAGCCGTCGCCGGTGATGTCGCCGGGCTTGGTGTCCTTGGCAAACGTATAGAGCGGCTTGCCCTTGTGGGCCCATTGCTTGGAGCCGTCGTCGCGGGTGATGATCGTGTAGCCGTCGCCGGGCGTGTCGCTGGCCTCCGCCTTCAGCGCCGGCCAATTTGTCGCACACGGACCGTTGCAGGCCGACTTGCCGTCCATGTCCTTGTCGAAGGTGTAGAGCGACATGCCCTTGGCGTCGGTGAGCACGCTGCCCTTGTCGGTCTTGCCGGTCTTGGTTGGCGGCGCCGCAAACGCAGCACTGGTGAGAGCGAGTGACGTGAGCAGCGTCAGCGCGAGGCGGATCGAGGATGTCGTCATGATGTCTCCTGTCAGGCAATGGGCTTGCAAAATTGACTTGCATGGGTAGGACGCCGCACCGCGCGCACTATTCCTCGAAAGCTCGCAAAGATATTTTTGTCTGTGCGCGTCAACGCGATGGAATAAATTGCGTCCGATGTACGAAGCAGCCGACATGAGCAAGCCGCACTGGCGCCACGCGCACGCTGGAGACCTCGAAGCGATCTGCACGATCGCGGCACGGATTCATCCCGATCTCGCCGAGCGCCCCGAAATATTCGCCGAGAAGATGCGGCTCTATCCGCGCGGTTGCCGTGTGCTGGCCACAGGCGGCGAGATCGCAGGCTACGCTCTCGCGCATCCCTGGATGCGGCATCAGGTCCCGCCGCTCGACGATTTTCTCGGCCGATTGCCCGACGGCGCGGACTGCCTCTACATCCACGACGTCGCCGTGCTGCCCGACCATCGCGGCGGCGCTGCGCGCGCTTATGTCACGGAGATCGGGGAGCTCGCACGATCATCAGGCATCGCGACGCTGGCGCTGGTCTCGGTCTACGGCACGCGCGTGCTGTGGGAGCGTCTTGGCTTCCACGCCGTCGCACCGGACGCGGCGCTGCGCGACAAACTGTCGTCCTATGGCGCGAGCGCGACCTACATGCTGCGCGAGCTCGGCAAATAACGGTCTTCCCTGCCCCCGCCTCACGCGGGCGTGAAGCCAGGCCTCGAACCGGTTTCGACCGGCTCCCGTCGAAGACCTGTGCGAGCCATTCCGGTCTCGCCAAATTGAGGCTGGAGAATTGCCATGAAACTCACATTGCCTGGCGTTGCTTTGCTTGCATTCGCTGCGACGAGCGCGTTCACCGCAACCAGTGCTAATGCGGTGCAGTTCCGCACCTATGGTTGCGACGCCGGCTTGTTCGAAAGCTGCGGCATCATCAACCTGCAAGAACCGGGACCTGGACGGCGCCCCGTCGTTCGCGTCAGCCGCGACACATCCCCGACCTACATGAAGCAGTCGGACCCTCGCTACAGCTCCGCGATGCGTGATGCCGGCGGCGGCGGTGGTGGCGGCGGAGGCGGAGGAGGAGGTGGTGGTGGCGGCCGCTAAGCCTGACTGAGTTTTCAGATGATGTCGCCGGTGCAATCCGGCGGCATCATTGCCATCTGTGCTCGCCGCATCAGTCAGCCGCGGCGCTTCTTCTTGCCTTTCTTGCCCGGCGCGCCCGGCCATTCGGTGACCGACGGCGCATATTTGGAGTCACCGGATTTGTTACCTGATGTCTTGTTCTTCTTGCCGAACGCCGGCTTGCCGAACTTGCCGCCCTCGTGAGACTTGACGTGAGGCTTGGCATACGGCTTGGCGTGCGGCTTGCCCTGATGCTTGGCGTCGGGCTTTCTCCGCGGCGCCTCGTACTGCTTCGGCTCATTCCAGGGATCGTCGCTGCGGCGCACGACGTGGTCGTCGTCCCGTTCATCGCGCCGCGGCACGCGTGCCGGCTTGTCCACGGCAGCATTCTCTTGCGGCGCACCCGTCATCGGCTCGATGCGGATGCTGTCTTCCTTGTCCGGACGCTTGACCTTGACGGCGAAGGCGTCCGCGACGCGCTCGGATATCTCGAACTCGGTGGTGGTGTCCATGATCTTGATCGCGCCGATGTCGCGCTTGTCGATGCCGCCGCGGCGACAGATCATCGGCAGCAGCCAGCGTGCCTCCGCATTCTTGCGGCGGCCGATGGCGGCCCGGAACCAGACGGTGGGCTCCGCCATGACATGCTTCGACGATCCCTTCCCTGGTTTGACACGGAGCCGCTCAGAGCGGTCCTCGCCACGGGATGCGCGATCCTCGCGATGACGACTCTCGCGCCGTCCGCGATCCTCGCCGGGATCGATGATGTCTTCCGGCGACGGCAGCCGCGCGCGATAGAGCCGCGTCAGCGCCGCCGCGATCTCCTCGGCCGGCCGCTCGGCCAGCAGGGCCTTCGCCAGTTCGAGATCGTCTGATGTCGTCTCCTCGGTGAACAGCACGTCCTTCATGCGCTCATGATCGAGCTTGCGAATCTCATCCGCCTGCGGCGCCGTACCCCAGTTCGCTTCGATTCCGGACAAATTCAGCAAAACCTCCGCACGCCGGCGTCGTACAGGCGGCACCAGCAGGACGCTGACGCCCTTCCGGCCCGCGCGCCCGGTGCGGCCGGAGCGATGCTGCATCACTTCAGGGTCGTTGGGCAGATCTGCGTGAATGACGAGGTCGAGGCTCGGCAAGTCGATGCCGCGGGCGGCAACGTCGGTCGCGACGCAAACGCGAGCGCGCCCGTCTCTGAGCGACTGGAGCGCCAAAGTGCGTTCGTTCTGCGTCAACTCGCCTGACAGAGCGACCACGGAGAAGCCGCGCTCGAGCAGCGCCGCCTGCAAATGCCTGACGGCATCGCGGGTGTTGCAGAACACCAGCGCGCTCGGCGCCTCGTAGAAGCGCAGCACGTTGACGGCCGCATGCTCGACATCACCGGGCGCGACCCGGATGGCGCGATACTCGATATCGGCGTGACCGCCCTCGTCGCCGGCGACCTCGATCCGGAACGCGTCCTGCTGATACTGCTTGGCGAGCGCGACGATGCCGCGCGGGAACGTCGCCGAGAACAGCAGCGTGCGGCGCGTCTCCGGCGTGGTCTCGAGGATGAACTCCATATCCTCGCGAAAGCCGAGATTGAGCATCTCGTCAGCCTCATCGAGGACAACGACCTTCAATTCCGAGATGTCGAGGCGGCCGCGGCGCAGATGATCGCACAGCCGGCCGGGCGTGCCGACGACGATATGGGCGCCTGCGGCAAGCTCGCGCTGCTCGCGGCGCGGGTCCATGCCGCCGACGCAGGAGACGACGCGCGCCCCAGCATGCTCGTAGAGCCAGGTGAGCTCGCGCTGGACCTGCAAGGCGAGCTCGCGGGTCGGCGCGACGATCAGCGCGAGCGGTGCTGCGGCCTGCCCGAACCGCTCGGCATCACCGAGCAGGTCCTTGGCCATGGCCAAGCCGTAAGCGACCGTCTTGCCCGAGCCGGTCTGGGCGGAGACCAGGAGATCGCGGTCGATCGCATCCTCGCCGAGCACGGCAAGTTGGACCGGAGTCGGTGAATCATAATTGCGCTCAGCCAGGGCACGGGCGAGCGGCGGGGTGAGGGCCGGAAAGGACACGGAGTGGAAAACCTTATTGGTCGGGGCGCAGAATGGAAAACCGAGGGCCTGACGCTGCAATCACAGCAATAGGCCCGCTCACACCCATGATGATCTTGATTTGGACGCTCTTTACGCCAGCAGCGGCCAAATCACCATGCCTTTGATGCATGGCATTGGCGACAGGGTGAACAGGCCCGGGAGGCTCGTCAGCGCGTTTTAGCGCGCTTTTGATCAGAAACGGCGGATTTTCGCGGTCATCTCGCCTAGAATGCGCGACATCGGACGTGCTGGGGACGCATGTATGACCACATCAGGCGAACGGCGCTGCGGCGACTGCACGCTTTGCTGCAAGGTGATGGCCATCGAGGCGCTTACCAAGCCGGCGGGCACCTGGTGCGCGCATTGCAAGCCCGGCCGCGGCTGCGCGATCTATGCCAGCCGGCCTGCCGAATGCGAAAGCTTCAGCTGCCTCTGGCTCGTCAACGATCTCCTGGACGAATGCTGGAAGCCGAACCGCTCAAAGCTCGTCCTGACCACATCCGAGGACGGCATCGAAGTCCGCTGCGACCCGGGCTCGCCCAATGCCTGGCGCAAGGAGCCCTACGCCACCGACATCCGCGCCTGGGCCGCCGAGGGCGAGCGCAATGACATGACGGTCGTCGTCATGGTCGGCCAGCGCATGATCCTGATTACGCCGGAGCACGAGTTCGATCTCGGCATCGTCGGGCCGGACGAACGCATCGTGCGCGAGCTGGAGGGGACCAAGGTCGTCGGCGCGAGCGTGGTGAAGGCTGCCGAGGTGCGGTTCTAATCCCTTGACGTCACCAGTCTGCTGACGCTGCCAGTAAGCCTTGTTCTGAGCCGCAGGACATAGTCTTTCGCTGCGCGGCTCAAAGCACGGATGGCACGCCAGGCCTCGGTTGCCTGCAGCCATGCCCTCATCTCCGTGAACTTGCCGTAGGCCCAGGCGAACGCAGGAATCCGCATCAGCTTGTCACGTGTGAGATGGAACAGGCGCTCGACCAGCACCAGCTTCAACAGCTCGCAGCCGATGAATGCCGCCACACCGCTCAGGAACTGGCCGGTCGCGACGAGATACGCGGCCAGCGGCTTGATCGGCTCCAGAATGATCACAGGCACGGAAAACAGCGCCAGCGAGGGATAAGGCGGCAGCGATCTGATCCAGGCGCGCAGCCGCTTGAACTCGACATGCCGCGCCAGCCAGCGCGAGATCGGCATCGCCACGGCCATGAACACCGCATCTACCAGGAAGTAGACGGCCGCCAGGACGTAGGTGATGGGTCTCAGAATCCGCTTCACGATGTTTTTCTCTCCCGTGAACTGAAAGCCGGAACATGGGCCTAAGTTTCACCACCGCGTGGATCAATCGCGGATTCCCTGTGGAACTTTCGGGGCATTCGGTTCGGGCCCGCCGGAGCCGCAGCACGTAGCCCGCATGGAGTGGCGCAAAATGCTGGAGCGGCAGCCCGGACTACGCTTGCGCTCCATCCGGGCTACGATCTCACTCCACCAATTCCGGCCAGGGCACGATCGTCGACTTCACCGTCTTCATCGCCATCGCGTCCTTCACCGCCTGCGCAACGCCCTCTTCCGTGAACGGATAGATCGTCTGCATCTTCAGCCAGGGATATTTGTTCGCCGTGCGGTAGAGCATGTCGACGCCGAGCGGAAGATCGTTGCCGGTGAAGCCCCAGGATCCCAGCACGTTGAGGTCCTTGGTGCAGATGCGATGCCAGGACGTGTCGATCGAGCCGGCGTCGGTGAACTGTCCCATCTCGACATAGGTGCCGCCATCGCGCAGCATCTCGATGCCTTCGGGGCCGGCGGTCGGATGACCCGAGCAATCCATCACGAGATCGGCGCCGAAGCCGCCGACGATCTCGCGGACCCGCGCGATACGCTGCTGCGGCGATTTCAACTCCTCGATGTTGACCGTCGCCTCCGCACCGAACTCGCGCGCGAGCTTCAGCCGCGGCTCCTCCGGCGCACCGACGCAGATCACGCGCCCTGCCCCCATCTCTCTTGCCGCCGCGACCGCCAGAATGCCGATCGGACCAGAGCCCTGGATCACGACCGTATCGCCCCAGCTGAAACCACCGGCCCGCGTGGCGCGGTTGAAGGCGCGGATGCAGGAGGTCAGCGGCTCCGACAGCGCGCCCAGGCGCAGCGACATGTCGTCGGGCAATTTGTAGATCTTGGTGCCCGGCAGCATGTCGAGATCGACATAGACATATTCGGCCCAGCCGCCCCACATGTGCGGCGCCTTGTCGAAGCCGAGATTGCGGCCGTAATAAACAGGCGTCAGGCATTTGTTGGCGGTTTGCGGATAGTGGATGCAGTAATAGCAGCGGCCGCACGGCATCAGCGGCGGGATCATCACTTTCGATCCGACCTTGAGCGGCTTGCTCATGAAGTCCTCGGTGAATTCGTCGCCGCATTCGACGATGACGCCGCCGAGCTCATGGCCCAGCGTGAACGGCCAGGGCAACGGCTTCGGCCAGTGACCTTTCAGGATATGCAAGTCGGTGCCGCAGACGCCGCACGCGCCGATCTTGATCAGCGCGCCCTTAGCACCGACCTTCGGCCACGGCACGGTGCGGATGACAGGCTCGGTGCCCGGTCCGGCGTGGGTGCATACGCGGATTGAATCCATGGCTGTTTCCTCGCGGCCCGTCTTGTGTTGAATGATGGCGCGGGCTCAAACAGAGCGTATGTGAGGTTCGGCGAGATGCCAACCGCGGCAACGGTCGTAGCCCGCATGAAGCACAGCGCGATGCGGGATATTGGCCCCGGATTGCGCTGCGCTCCATCCGGGCTACAGGCGCCGCGGGTGTAATCCTGTCAAGGTGATCGTTTGAACCAAATCTCCCAAAATCCCGTGGCCGTGTCCGGATCGTTCGCGGCGATGAAGTCCGTGCCCTATCGGCTTCAGTTCATCGCCTATGTGCTGGCGATGATGGCCGACAATATCGAGCATGTGATCAGCTACTGGGTGGTGTTCCAGAAATTCCACTCGCCGACGCTGGGCGGTTTTGCCGTGCTGTCGCACTGGCTGCCGTTCCTGCTGTTCTCGGTCGCGGTCGGCGGCCTCGCCGACCGGTTCGACCCGCGCCGTATCATCCAGTGCGGCATGCTGCTGTTCATCACGGCATCAAGCGGATGGGGATTCTTCTTCATCACTGACAGCATCCAGATGTGGCACGCGATGCTGCTGCTGGTGATCCACGGCTGCGCCGGCGTGCTGTGGCAGACGCCGAACCAGCTGCTGCTCTACGACCTGGTCGGCCCTGCCGATCTCCCGAGCGCGGTGCGGCTGAACGCGATGGCGCGCTATCTCGGCATCCTGGTGGGTCCTGCGGTGGGCGGCCTGATCATGCTGACGCTCGGCAGTCCGCACGGCATCATCTTCAACACGCTGTTCTATCTGCCGATGCTGCTCTGGCTGTTCTGGGCGCCCGTGCGCGACAAGAGCCTCGCTGCGCGACGCTTCGCGGTGCGCGGCTTCGCCGACATCCTGATGACCATTCGCGCCATCGGCACCCAGCCGGTGCTGACGGCCATGACCTGGCTCGCCGGGCTCACCTCCTTCATGATCGGCAACGCCTATCACGCGCAGATGCCGGGCTTCGCCGGCGATCTCGGCCACGGCGATCCCGGTGTGTCCTACAGCGTGCTGCTTGCGGCCGACGCCGCCGGCGCGCTGCTTGCCGGCATCGCGCTGGAATCCTGGGGACGGCTGAAAGGCACGCCGCGCACCGCGATCACGCTCGCGATGCTCTGGAGCGTCGCGCTGCTCGGCTTTGCATCGGTGCGGATCTATCCGGTCGCGATCGTGCTGCTGTTCTGTGCCGGCTTCTTCGAATTGTCGTTCAACACCATGGCGCAGGCGCTGGTGCAGCTCAGCGCCCCGTCCGACATCCGCGGCCGCGTCGTCGGCCTCTATAATATGGCCGGGCTCGGCATGCGGGCGTTCAGCGGCATCACCGTCGGCGTCGTCGGGGCGGCGATCGGCATCCACTGGTCGCTGGGGTTGTCGGCCGCGGTGCTGCTGGCACTGCTCTGCCTACTTTATGGGCGCGCAACCAGGAAAGCCTAGGGGCGGCCCGGCCGCCGTTGTGGCTTTTTGAACGCATTGTGTCGGTATGTATTCGCCGCGCCAAATCATAACGCGGCATTAACCCTATGCACCTTACGGTCGTGCCGGACTCCGCCCGGGCGGGGGGTCGGGTAGTGAAAATGGCGTTGGCGAACAAAAAATTTCTTCCGGCCACCGAGGAACGCCGGCGTTTCCAGCGGGTGAAGGTGCACCTGCTCGGCCGTTACATGCTGCCGGATCGCCGTGAATTCCCCTGCCAGGTGATCAACATGTCGCCCGGCGGGCTCGCGCTGCTGGCGCCCGGCATCGGCAATGTCGGCGACCGCGTGGTCGCCTATCTCGACCATATCGGGCGGGTCGAGGGCAAGATCACCCGGATCATCGACAACGGCTTCGCCATGACGGTCGGGGCGACGCCGCGCAAGCGCGACAAGCTCGCGGCCCAGCTGACCTGGCTCGCCAACCGCGACATCCTCAATCTGCCGGAGGACCGCCGTCACGACCGTATCGTGCCGCGCAACCCGATCGCCGTGCTGACGCTCGAGGACGGCACCAAGATGACCTGCCGCATCATCGACCTCTCGCTGTCGGGCGCCGCTATTGCCGCCGAGAACCGGCCGCCGCTGAAATCGATCGTTCTGCTCGGCCGGGTCCAGGGCCGCGTGGTCCGAAACCTCGAAGACGGCTTCGCCCTCGAGTTCATGCACGAGCAGCCGATCGAGACACTCGAAGAGAGCGTTACCGCGCGGTAAAGCGAAAGCGCACCAGACCCCCTGGATTTCCAGCCTCGAAGGCGGCCTCCGCGATGCGGACGCCGCCTTTTTCGCTTTCGGCTGCAGCCTCAAGCGGGTTAACGCACGGCCTTCCCAGCGCAGAATTGACAGTTCCGTCAGCGTTCCCGCGTTAATCGCTACAATTTGAATCAATTGCAGTCGTCTCAAATTTTATTCGAATTCGATTCAAGTATAGATCGAATTCGCTGCGCCTTTTACTTGCATTCGTCTCGACTTGACTTGGCTGACTTAGCGGCAACTCAAAAGCTCCGTGCGCAATGTGGTCCCAACAAAAAACGGGGGCCGCAATGTTGGATTTCAGGGGACAGGGGAAGGCACTGGCACTTGCTGCCATGCTCTTCGGGATCAGCGCGGCAGCGCAGGCCGGTGAAAGCCGTCTGCTCTACGCGAGCCTCGGCGATACCACGCGTGCGCCGATCGGCTGGGTCGAGTTTTGCGCAGAGAATGCCGCTCAGTGTCAGGGCGGGCCGACACAGCCGCGCGACATCGTGATGTCGCAGACCGCGTGGCGCGACCTCGTCAAGGTCAATCGCTGGGTCAACGAGACCGTCAAGCCTTTGACGGACCAGGACCACTGGGGCGTGGTCGAGAAATGGTCGCTGCCGACCGACGGCTACGGCGACTGTGAAGACTACGTGCTGTTGAAGCGCAAGATGCTGATGGATGCGGGTTGGCCGCGCGAGGCCCTGCTCATCACCGTCGTGCGCGACAAGAAAGGCGAAGGCCACGCGGTGCTCACGGTGAAGACCGACAAGGGCGAGTTCGTTCTCGACAATCAGAACGAGAGCGTCGTTGCCTGGACGGAGACCGGCTACCGCTTCGTCAAGCGCCAATCGCAGAGCGATCCCAACGTCTGGGTTTCGCTCGGCGACACCAAGCCGGCGGTCTCCACCGCGAGCGCCAGAGATCAGTAATTAAGCGAGGACGAGTTACGCGACCCGGTCACATCCCCACCCCTCCCCGTCCCAGACCGGTTCGCGCGCGCCCAGCCATCCCCCAATGGCTGGGCGCAACCTTCTGAGAGCCTAGGCCGCCGCCGCGTGGGCGTGGAGCGGAGCCGGCCGCGCGATCAGCGCGTAGGCAACCGGCACCACGAACAGCGTGAACAGCGTGCCGATCGACAATCCGGTTGCGATCACGAGGCCCATATTGTAGCGCGACACCGCCCCTGCGCCGCTCGCCGTGATCAGCGGAACGACGCCGAGCACCATCGCCGCAGTGGTCATCAGGATCGGCCGCAGCCGGATCGCCGCGGCCTCGACGATGGCCTCGGTCACATCCTTGCCGGCCGCGCGCAGCTCGTTGGCGACCTCGACCATCAGGATGCCGTGCTTGCTGACGAGGCCCATCAGCGTGAGCAGCCCGACCTGGGTATAGATGTTGAGGCTCGCGCCGCCGAGGCCGAGGCTGATGAAGATCAGCGCACCCGCGAGCGACATCGGGACCGACACCAGGATGATGACCGGGTCGAGGAAGCTGTTGAACAGCGCCGCCAGCGCCAGGAAGATGATGATCACGGCGAAGGCGAAAGTGGTGACGAAGCCGCCCGATTCCTGCTCGAGCTGCCGCGAGGCGCCGCCGAAATCGACCGAATAGCCGGCCGGCAATGACTTCGCCAATTGCTTGAGCGTCGCCAGGGCGCTTCCCATGGACACATTCGGCATGGCGACGCCGGAGATCGTCGCGGCATTGATCTGCTGGAAGTGATTGCGCGATTGGGGAACCGTCTTGCTGTCGAGATGGGCGATCGTCGACAAAGGCACCATCGAATTGTCGCTGGCGCGGATGTAGTAGCCGAGCAATTGACCGGCGGTGAGGCGATCGTTCTGCCGGGCTTGCGGGATCACCTTGTAGGAGCGTCCGTCAAGGCTGAAGTAATCGAGATAATTGCCGCCCAGCATGGTGGCGAGCGCTCCGCCGACATCGCTCATCTTGAGGCCGAGATCGCCGGCCTTGTCGCGATCGAACATGACCATGGTCTGCGGCTTGTCCACCTTCAGGTCGGTGTCGAGGAAGATGAACTGGCCGCTCTTGATCGCCTCCGTCATGAAATTGCGCGAGACCTCGTCGAGTTCGTTGAACGATCCGGTCGTGCCGATGACGAACTGGATCGGCAGCCCGTTGCTGCCCGGCAGCGGCGAGGGCTGAAACGCAACGGAGCGGGTACCGGCGATGGTGTTGAGCAGGTTCTGGAAATCCGGCTGAAGCGTCTTGGTGGTGAGACTGCGCTGATCCCAAGGCTTGAGCACCCAGCCACCGATCACCTGGGTCGAGGTGTCGATCTGGAACACGGTCTTCGTTTCCGGTCTGTTGGCCACCAGGTCGTAGAGCTGCTTGCCGTAGAACTGCCGCTGCTGAAGCGTCGCCGAGGGCGCCGCCGTGGTCAGCGAGAGGACGACGCCCTGGTCTTCGTCCGGCGCAAGCTCGCTGGTCGAGCTCGCGTAGAGCCAGGGAATGCCGGCGAGCAGCAGCAGCGCAAAAACGGCCACGACCGGCTTCATCTTGAAAACGGCCTCGAGCCGACGGCGATAGGCGCCGGAGAGCCATTCCAGCACATGATCGATCCGGCGCACCAGGCGCGCCTCCCAATCGGTCGCTTCGCGTTCAGTCCGGCGCAGCAGCCAGGCGCAGTTCATCGGCGACAACGTCAGCGCGATCACCGCCGACACCGTCACGGCGCCGGCGAGGGTGAAGGCGAATTCGGTGAACAGCGCACCGGTGAGGCCGCCCTGGAAACCGACGGGCACGTAGACGGCGATCAGGACCACGGTCATCGCAATGATCGGGCTCGCCAGCGCGCGCGCCGACTGGATGGCGGCTTCGACCGGCGCCACGCCCTCGTCGATCAGCCGGTGCACGCTCTCGACCACGATGATGGCATCGTCCACGACCAATCCGATGGCGAGGACGAGCGCCAGCAGGGTCAGCAGATTGATCGAAAAGCCCATCAACAGCATCAGGCCGAACGTGCCGATCAGCGACAGCGGAATCGCGATCACCGGGATCAGCACCGATCGCCATGAGCCCAGGAACATGAAGACCACGACGATCACGATCAGCACCGCTTCCAGCAGCGAATGGACAACCTCGCTGATCGAAGAGTTCACGAAATCGGTGGAATCATAGAGCACCTCGCCGACGAGACCGTTCGGCAACTGCGTCTTGATGTCGGGCAGCACCGCTTTCACTCCGTTGATGACGTCGAGCAGATTGGCCGTCGGCGCCGCCTGGATGCCGATATAAACCGCGGTCTTGCCGTTGAACCTCGTCTCGCTGTCATAATCGTCGTTGCCGAGCGTCACGTTCGCCACGTCGCGCAAGCGGATGATGGCGCCGTTAGCGCTCTTGACCACAAGATTGCGGTACTGCTCCAGCGAATGCAGATTGGTCGATGCCGCCAGATCCACCTGCACCAGCCGGCCTTTGGTGGCACCGAGGCCGGAGATGTAGTCGTTACCGGACAGCGCGGTCGAGACGTCGCTCGCAGTCAGGCCGTAGGCCGCGAGCTTGTCGGGATCGAGCCAGGCACGTAGCGCGAACTTCTTGGCGCCCAGCAACTCCGCCGTCTGCACCCCCGGGACCGCCTGAAGCCGCGGCTGCACCACGCGCGTGAGGTAATCGGTGATCTGGTTGGGCGCCAGGAATTCGCTGGCGAAGCCGATATACATGGCGTCGATGGTCTGGCCGACCTTGAGCGTCAGCGTCGGCTGCTGCGTGCCGCTCGGAAACTGGTTGAGGACGGAACTGACTTTGGCATTGATCTCCGTCATCGCCTTGCCGGAATCGTAGTTCAGCCGCAAATTGACCGTGATCGTGCTGGTGCCGGTGACGCTGCTCGACGTCATGTAGTCGATGCCGTTCGCCTGCGCGATGGCGTTCTCCAGCGGCGTCGTGATGAAGCCGGCGATGATGTCGGAATCCGCGCCTGCGTAGGCCGTCGTCACCGTGACGATCGCATTCTGGGTCCGCGGATATTGCAGGATCGACAGCGTCGACATCGAACGCAGCCCGAGCACCAGGATCAAGGCGCTGACGACCAACGCCAGGACCGGGCGGCGGATGAAGATATCGGTGAAACGCATCGCTTTTGGCTGCCTGCTCGTGCTCGTGGCCGGGTCTATTGATCGACGATGTCCGGCGCGGCTTCCGCGACCGGCACGTGGGAATTGTCGACCTTCACCGGGCTGCCGTTGCGCAGCTTGAGCTGGCCCGCGATCACCACCGTCTCGCCCGGACTGACGCCCTCGGTCACCGCGATGCGGTCCCCCTTCGGCGACCTCGTCTTGACGAACATCTGGCGCGCGGTGCCCTGCCCGTCGTGAAGATTGTCGACCAAATAGACGAGATCGCCATAGGAATTGTTGACGATCGCGGTCAGCGGCACGGTCACCACCTGCTCCGGCTTTCCGACGGCGATCTCGACCTTGGCGAACATGCCCGGCAGCAGCCGTGCCTGGCCGTTGCGCAGGGTGGCGCGGACCTGGACGTTACGGCTCGTCGAATCGACCTTGGCATTGATCGCCGTGATCTGCCCGGTAAAGCGCTCGCCCGGAAACGCGTCGACCGAGATCGTGACGTCCTGGTTGATGCTGATCGACGCCAGCGCCTGCTGCGGCAGGTAGAAGTCGACATAGATCGGATCGAGGCTCTGAAGGGTGACGATGGTGGTACCGGCGCTCAAATACTGACCGAGATCGACGGCGCGAATGCCGAGCCGGCCGGCAAACGGCGCCTTCAGCGTCTTTTGCTCGACCACCGCCTTCTGCTGATCGACCAGGGCCTGCGCGTTCTTCAGATTGGCCTTGTCACTGTCGAGCGTCGCCTGGCTGACCGCGGAGAACTTGATCTGCTCCTCGTCGCGCTTGAGCACGATCGCGTAGTTCTCGGCGGTCGCTTGCAGCGAGTTGAGTTTGGCGACGTCGTCGGTTGCGACCAGCGACAGCAGAGGCTGCCCCGCCGCGACGCTCTCGCCGGAAGAGAACTGGATGCCCTGGACGATGCCGGCAACCTGAAGCGCGAGATCGGCGCCATTCACTGCCCGCAGCGAGCCGACCGCACTCAAGGTGGTTTGCCATGGTGCGTTGGCGGCGACCACGGTCGACACGGTCTGCGGCGGATTAGCCATGCCGCCGATCGCCTTCCTGATCATCATGTCCTTGAAGGTCTGAAAGCCGTAGAGGCCGCCGAACAGGATGGCCATCCCGCCCAGCATGATAGTCATGCGTTTGATCATCGCATTGCGTCCTGGGTTTTCTTGTCGGAGCCGGCGAAATAGCCGGGATAGACGCGCGGCAGCGCGTCAGGAGTTTCGTCCGTCCGATTCCACCAGCCGCCGCCGAGCGACTGGAACAGCGCGGCCGTATCGGTGAAGCGCGTCGCCTGCGCCTTGATGCGCGATACGCGCGCATTGAGATAGGATTGCTGGGCGTTGATGATGTTGGCATAGGGGACGGCGCCGGTCTTGAACTGCTCGACTGCCATCGCCAGGCTGTCCGCAGTGGCCTTCTCCGCGGCGGCCTGCGCCTTCAACGTCGCGGCGTCGTACTGGACCGCACGCAGCGAATCCGCAACGTTCTGGAAGGCGGTCACCACCGCGCTCTTGTAGAGCGCGAGATTCTGCTCGAACGCGGCGACGTCGGCTTCCTTGGTATGATAGAGCGTGCCGCCGTCGATCAGCTTCTGGCTGACGCTGGAGGCCGCACTCCAGACGATGGTGTCGGGCGAGAACAGCCGCTCCGGACCGCTGGCGCCATAGCTGGCGGACAGCGTGAGCTGCGGCAGCAGGTTGGCGATACCGACGCCGACTGTCGCGGTCGCCTGATGCAGCGTCGCTTCAGCCTGCCTGATGTCAGGACGCTGCCGCACCAGTGCCGACGGCAACGACAGGGGCAGCCGGCCCGGAAGGCGCAGGTCAGCGAGCCTGACATGCTCGCCCCGGTCATGGCTCGGCAGCCGGCCGAGATACGCCATCAGCTGGTCGCGCTGCTGTGCCAATTGTTTCTGAAGCGGAGCCAGCGTCGCCTTCGCTTGAGCGAGCGTTGCCTCCTGCGACAGCACGTCCGATTTCGAGATCGCACCGATATCGAACTGGTGCTGGATGCGTGCGAGCTGATCCGCCTCGGCCTTGATGATCTCCTCGGTCGCGCTGATTTGATCGCGCAGCGAGGCGTCCGTGATCGCGGCGGTGACCACGTTGGCCGTCAGCGTCAAATAGGTCGCCTCCAGCTTGAAGGCCTGGTACTCGGATTGCGCCTGCAGGGCTTCGACTTGCCGCCGCGTGCCGCCCCAGAGGTCGAGAGCATAGGAGACGCTGACCGAGGCGCCATAGAGCGTGTAGGTCGAGGCCTGTGCCGGCCATTGGCCTGACTCGGAGGTCGACGCCCGATCGCGCTCGGCCGATCCGTTCGCCGTCACCTGCGGAAACAGGCTCCCCTGCTGCGCCAGCACGTTCTCCCGCGCGTTGCGCAGCGCGAGTTCGGCCGCCTTGACGTCGGGGTGATTGCGAACAGCTTCCTCGACGAAGGCGCTGAGCTGCTTCGATCGAAACAGCGTCCACCAATAGGCGGACACGTCGCTGCCGGACGCAAAGCCCTGCGCGTTGCCGCCTGCAACCGGAGCGCTGGTCGTCGCCGCGGGACGCTGAGGGGTGAAACCTTCGACGCCCGGGCTCGCGGGCGCGACGAAGTCCGGGCCTACAGCACAGGACGCAAGCAGAACAGCCGGAAGGAGAGCGCCCGTCCAGGCAAGTGCCTTACCCGGCCGGCCCGCCAGGACGGAGCGCCTGCGCCGGCGCGGGCCAGAATGGTCAGGGATCACAGAACTAAACCGTTTAGTTTTCTATCGCGGTCATGTATGTTGCTAGGCTCGGGAAAATGTCAAGCCGTGAAGAATTGCAGAACATGACTGCTGCCGCGCAAAAGCCGCAAACACAACGGGCCTCGCCTCGGATCGACGTCGGCGAACCCACGCGCGCCAAGGCCAAGCACCGCCAGATTCTCGACGCCGCGCGCGAACTGTTTCTCGAATCCGGCTTCGACACCACGAGCATGGACGCGATCGCACGTCAGGCCGGCGTGTCGAAGGCGACGCTCTACGTTCATTTCGACGACAAGGACGACCTGCTGCTGGCGCTGGTGATCGATGAATGCCACCGATTCGGACCGAAGACCCTGTGGCAGGATAACGGCGAGCCGATCGATCTCAGGAAGGGATTGCGCACGATCGCAAGGACGTTCCTCGAAGGCTTTCTCGACCAGCGCGGGCTGGCGATGCACAGGTTGATCATGTCATGCGCCTCCCGCTATCCGCGCGTGGCCGACGTCTTCATGAAAGCAGGACCGGAGCGCTGCGACGCCGAGGTCGGCGCCTTCCTGCGCGCGGCGCAAGCGCAGCAGCTCGTCAAGATTCCAGACATCAAGCTCGCGGCGACGCAATTTCTCAGCCTGATCCAGGGCAAGGAAATCCTGAAATGGGCATTGTCCATGAGCGCGCCGAGCGAAGCCCAGCATCGTGCCCTGATCGAGGGCGGCATCAACGTGTTTCTCGCCGCATATGAGCGTAATCCGGCCGCTGCGCGACAGCCCGAAAAACAGAGGCGCGCCAGTTCAGCGAAAGCGCGCGCGAGACGATAGGATCGAGCGGTCCGCGAGCGGCGTCATGCGCCCAGCACGTCCGCGAGCCGCAGCTCGTCGGCGGCGGGATCCTTCAAGAAAAGCTCGGCCTCGATCTCGTTCAGATGCGACAGCATCTGCGCGCGCGCCGTCTGCTTGTCCCTCTCGCGGATCGCGGTGACGATCTCGGCGTGATGTTCGGTGCCGCAGGCCGGCGTGTCATGACGGCGATAGAGCAGGATGATCAACGAGGAGCGCGCGATCAGCTCTTTCAGGAAACCGAGATAGATGCTGTGGCCACTCATCTCGGCGACGAGCCGGTGAAACTCGCCGGAGAGTCGGACCGAGGCGCGCGCATCGCCGCGCAGCTCGGCCTCGCGCTCTTGCGTGAGATGTTGCTGCAGGCGTTCGATCCAGGCCGGCGAGACGGCGTCGACTGCATGATCGACGATGGTGGGCTCGATCAGCCGCCGCGCCTCGAAGACCTCGCGGGCGTCCGCCGGCGTCGGGCGGGCAACGAAGGCGCCGCGGTTCTTCTCGATGTTGACGATGCCCTCATGCGCAAGCTGCTGCAGCGCGGTGCGCACCAAGGTGCGGCTCGCGCCATAGATCTCGCCGATCTCGTCCTCGCCGAGCTTGGTACCCGGCAGCAGACGATGCTCGAGGATCGCCGCGCTCACGCCCTCCCTGATCCTGATTACTCGATCGCTCACGTCGGGCGCATCGGATTTTTGGCGGGGTTTCGCGGCCATCAGTTCGAGGGGCGGGTTTGAGGGCTCGATCAAGGTTCGAGCTCGGATGGTAGTCGACCGGTTGTATCCAATCACAGGCGAAACTTTATACAATCTTCGCCCATTTCGTGTGCATGTCCCGCGCGCCCCATGCGCCGCACAAACGCGCCGGATTCGAACTAACGGACTGACTCCGCTGCACAGTTTTCGAGTTCGACAATTTTGGCGCCGTTGGCACGGACCTTGCGGAGAGAGGCGCAGCATCGCCCCTCTCGCGGACACGCCATGGCCACTCCCGCCGCTCTCGAACTGGTCGCCGTCACCAAGCGCTACGACACGACTCTCGCGGTCGACACCATCAATCTGAAGATCCCCGCCGGCACCTATTGCTGCCTGCTCGGCCCGTCCGGCTGCGGCAAAACCTCGACCTTGCGCATGATCGCCGGCCACGAGGCGGTCAGCGAGGGCGACATCATCCTCGGCGCGCAGAACGTCACCGATCTCGAGCCCGCCAAGCGCGGCACGGCGATGATGTTCCAGTCCTACGCGCTGTTTCCGCACCTCTCCGTGCTCGACAATGTTGCGTTTGCCCTGAAAATGCGCGGCGTCGACAAGCCGACGCGGCACAAACGCGCGGGCGAACTGCTAGAGCTGGTCGCAATGACCCCCTACGCCGCTCGGCTTCCGGCACAACTCTCCGGCGGCCAGCAGCAGCGTGTCGCGCTCGCCCGCGCGCTGATCACCGAGCCGCAGATCCTCCTGCTCGACGAACCGCTGTCGGCACTCGATCCGTTCCTGCGGGTCAAGATGCGGGGCGAGCTCAAGCGGCTGCAGCGCGAGCTCGGCATCAGCTTCATCCAGGTTACCCACGGCCAGGAAGAGGCTATGGCGCTCGCCGACCACATCGTGGTGATGAACCAGGGCAGGATCGAGCAGCAGGGCTCGGCGCGCGACATCTTCCACCACCCCCGAACCGAATTCGTGGCGCGCTTCATCGGCGGTCACAACGTCCTCAGCGACGCCGGCAACCTCATCGCCGTGCGCGCCGATCAGCTCGGCATCGTGCCGTTCACTGACGGCGCCTTCGGCGCGCCGGCGCTGCTGACCCAGACCGAGTACCAGGGCTCCTACATCGCCGTCTCGCTCACGCTCGAGGACGGCACCGCCCTCTTCTCGCACGTTCCCGAAGCCACCTTCGACGTCCACCCGTTCCGTCCGGGCGATCGCGTGCTGGCGACCTGGGATCCCGCCAAGGCGCAACGCCTGCAATAGCGCCGTCATCACAGAAAATGCGCAACACAGAGGAGTGACTGGAATGACCGAGACGACCAAGACTTCAGGCGTCAGCCGCCGCACGCTACTCAAGGGCACCGCAGGTCTCGCGGGCCTCGCCGCCGGCTCCGGCGCCATCACCGGCTTCCCGTACGTCATGTCGGCCGAGCCGAAGGTGCTGCGCTATCTCGGCACCGCCGTGAACGAAGGCGACGACATCTCCAAGCAGTGCCTGAAGGACACCGGCATCAAGATCGAATACATCACCGCGACCACCGACGACGTCACCAAACGCGTTATGACCCAGCCGAACTCCTTTGACGTGCTGGATACCGAATATTTCTCGCTGAAGAAGCTGGTGCCGTCGGGCAACATCCTTGCCCTCGACGCCAAGAAGATCAAGGAATTCGACAACATCACGCCGGTGTTCACCAAGGGCGAGACGCCCGGCGGCAAGAAGATCGGCGGCCAGGGCACCGCGCCTTGGAAGGTGCTCTATCTCGAGGGCAAGGACTCCAAGAAGTTCGCGACCTCGGCGACCGAGTTCGTCACGCTGATCCCCACCGTCTACAATGCCGACACGCTCGGCATCCGCCCCGACCTGATCAAGCGCCCGATCAGCTCTTGGTCCGAGCTGCTCAACCCTGAATTCAAGGGCAAGGCCTCGATCCTCAACATCCCGTCGATCGGCATCATGGACGCCGCGATGGTCGTGGAAGCCACCGGCAAGTACAAATATGCCGACAAGGGCAACATGACCAAGGAGGAGATCGATCTCACCATGAAGGTGATGACGGAGGCGAAGAAGGCCGGCCAGTTCCGCGCCTTCTGGAAGGATTTCAACGAGAGCGTCAACCTGATGGCCTCAGGCGAGACCGTGATCCAGTCGATGTGGTCGCCGGCAGTGACGAAGGTGCGCTCGATGGGCATCGCCTGCACCTTCCAGCCGCTCAAGGAAGGCTATCGCTCCTGGGCCTCCGGCTTCTGCGTTTCGAAGGGCGTCTCGGGTCCGAAGCTCGACTGGGCCTACGAGTTCGTGAACTGGTTCCTCTCAGGCTATGCCGGCGCTTACCTGAACCGCCAGGGCTACTACTCGGCCGTGCTCTCTACCGCGAAGGCGAACATGGAGCCTTACGAGTGGGCGTACTGGATGGAAGGCAAGCCGGCCGAGAAGGACATCAAGGCGCCGGACGGCTCGCTGCTGGAGAAAGCCGGCGCGGTGCGCGACGGCGGCTCCTACGAGGACCGCATGGGCGCAGTCGCGTGCTGGAATGCTGTGATGGACGAGAACGACTACATGGTCCGCAAGTGGAACGAGTTCATCGCCGCGTGATGGATACGTCCGACAACATCCTGCAACAGGCATCCCCAGACCTCGTCCGGGGATCGGACACGGCGCGCCCGGCGAGAGCGGCGCGCCTGTCGCCCTCTTTCGTCTCCTGGCTTCAGGCCGGGCCGATGATGCTGGTGTTTCTCGCCTTCTTCCTGATCCCCCTCGTCTTTGTCGTCATCGTCTCGTTCTGGGACTACAACGAATATCAATTGCTGCCGGCCTTTTCGGGCCGCGGCTACACCGATACGTTTGAGGGCTGCATCGCGCAACTTCCCGATCTCTGCACCATCGCAAAGACCTATCTGAAGACGCTCAAGCTGTGCTTCCTGGTCTGGGCCATCACGCTCTTCATCGGCTTCTGGGTCGCCTATTTCCTTGCCTTCCACGTCAAGTCCAAGACCTGGCAGATGGGATTGTCGCTGCTCTGCACGATTCCGTTCTGGACCTCCAACGTGATCCGCATGATCGCCTGGATCCCGCTGCTCGGGCGCAATGGCCTCGTCAACTCCGGCTTGATGAAGACGGGCCTGATCAACCAGCCGGTGGAATGGCTGTTGTTCTCCGAATTCTCGGTGGTGCTGGCGCTGGTGCACCTCTTCACCTTCTTCATGGTGGTGCCGATCTTCAATTCCATGATCCGCATCGACAAGTCGCTGATCGAGGCGGCCTATGACGCCGGTGCCACCGGCCTTCAGACGCTGGTCAACGTGGTCGTTCCGCTGGCAAAACCCGGCATCGTGATCGGCTCGATCTTCGTCATCACCATCGTCATGGGCGACTTCATCACCATCGGCGTGATGGGCGGCCAGCAGATCGCCGCCGCCGGCAAGATCATCGAGACGCGGGTCAACGCACTGCAATTCCCGGCCGCAGCCGCCAATGCCGTGATCCTGCTCGTCATCACATTCCTGATCATCACCATGATGTCACGCATCGTCGACATCAAGAAGGAGCTGTAGGCGATGAAGGAAGGACGTCCGCGCAGCTTCTATGTGATCGCGATCTTCTTCGCGGCCTATGTTCTGTTTCTCTACGGCCCGATGATCGCGATCTACGTGCTGTCCTTCCAGGGACCGCAGGGCGGACTCACCTTCCCGATGAATGGCGTGTCGACCTACTGGCTAACCAAGCTGTTTCAGGGTACCGGCATCATCGATCTCGGAGCGTCCTTCCGTCGCTCGCTGCTGCTCGGCGTCATCGTGATGGCGGTCACCGTCGTGCTGTCGGTCGCCGCCGGCATGGCCTTCCGCAGGAAGTTCAGAGCGCAGAGCATTCTGTTCTACTCGGCAATCGCCAGCCTGATCGTCCCCTCGATCATCACCTCGCTTGGGATCTCGCTGGAATTCCGCATCATCGACGACCTGATCAAGACGCATTGGAACGAGAATTTCGAAACCTCGATGGGCCTTTTGACCTCCGGTCTCGGCGCGCATCTGACGTGGACGCTGCCGTTCGGCCTGCTGATCATGTTCGCGATCTTCAACCGATTCGACCCGCGCCTCGAAGAAGCCGCGCGCGATCTCGGTGCGACACCGTGGCAGGCCTTCCGCTACGTCGTGCTGCCGATCATCCTGCCGTCGGTGATCGGCATCGGCCTGTTCGGCTTCACGCTGTCCTGGGACGAGCTCGCGCGCTCCAGTCAGGCGATCGGCGCGGTGAACACATTGCCGCTCGATCTCCAGGGCCTCACCACGACGGTGACCAACCCGGACATCTATGCGCTCGGCACCATCATCTCCGCGGTGTCCTTCGCGGTGATCACGCTTGCGCTCGGCACCATCCACATGCTCAACAAGCGGCAGGCGGCCAAAGGCTCGGACGCCGGCAAAGGGCTTGTCTGACAAAGGGACTCGTCTGATCACGATGCGACTTCACGTCGTCAATCCCAACACGACGGCCTCGATGACGGCGAAGATCGCCGCGGCAGGGCGCGCGATCGCGCGGCCCGACACGGTGATCGATGCGCGCCAGCCCGCGATGGGACCGGTCTCGATCGAAGGATTTTACGACGAGGCCTTCGCCGTTCCTGGCATGCTCGGCTGCATTCGTGAAGCCGACCGCGACGGAGCGAATGCCCACATCATCGCCTGTTTCGACGACACCGGCCTCGACGCTGCACGTGCCGTGGCGAAGGCGCCGGTGATCGGCATCGGCGAAGCCGGATTCCACATGGCGAGCCTGGTCGCCGCGCGCTTTGCCGTGGTGACGACGCTCGGTGTCTCCATCGTACCGATCGAGCATAATCTCAAGAAGTACGGCATTGCCGACCGCTGCGCCCGCGTCCGCGCCGCCGAGGTCCCCGTGCTCGCGCTCGAGGAAGGCAATACTGAAGCGCTCGGCAAGATCTCGGCCGAGATTCTGGCCTCCATCCGCGACGACCGCGCCGAGGCCATCGTGCTCGGCTGCGCCGGCATGGCCGATCTCGCCGCCGAGCTCGCGGACAAGCACGGTCTGCCCGTCATCGACGGCGTCGCGGCTGCGGTAACGCTGGCTGAGGGGCTGGTCCGGCTGGGCTTAACGACGTCCCGGCTGGGCCCCTACGCTGCGCCGCGAGCGAAATCCTATTCCGGTCCGTTTGCGCCGTTTCAGCCCTAGGCCCGCGATCCGCGCGTAGCGGGTGTTGGGCTTACCTCAATACTCCTCTGCTCAAGGCCATTTTGGCGCGGATGGGGAACCGTGGCCTTGTTCCAGCTACGCTTTTCTCCCCGGCGGCCACCTTTTCGTCCCATTTGTTGCCGAACTGTAACGCTTTCGGGACGTCCCGGCCGCCTTGTTCGTTCTTGTGCTGCCGCTCTTCGCCACTCACCAAGTTCAATTTGGGTTTTGTCAGCGATGATCGATCTCGCAGAGGACACACCGTCCAATCCCCTCTTCCGTCTCGGTGCCCAGCCGATCGCGCTGACGGCTGCGGCGCTGCTGCTGCTGATCGCCGGCGTCACCTCGATCGCGATCTGGCGCGCCTATACCGGCGCCACGCCGGAGACCGACCGGGTGGTCGCCTCGCGGCAACTTCAGGCGCGCGCGGCGCAAGCCTCCGAGCAGCTCGTCGAGAAGACCAAGGGGTTGGAGGCGACCCAGCAGGAATCGATCGATCAGCTTCAGGTCGTGCAGGACCAGCTTTCGACCATGAAGCGGCTGCTCGCCTCGCAGCAGGCCGACACCAAGCGCCTGTCGGAGCAGGTCGCCAATCTGAACGAATCCATCGACGGATTGCGGCAATCCTTTGCCTCCGCCCGCGCCACCGAGGCCGAGACACCCGCGGTTACTTCGAAGAAACCGGCGCGTCACCGTGTCCATGTCAGCGCCCGCAAACGCTCTCGCGGCTGATTGGATCCAGGGCGACCGACTTTTATTTTCGCCAGATGTGAAATGGATCACATTCGTCCGTGTGATTCCGCGCGATGTTCGCTCATACCGGATGGCGTGAGCCGATTTCAATATCCGGGGCTGGCAAGGTCGTTGACGGTATACTGCGTCAACGGCCTTGTTTTTTAACGTCCCGGTATTTGGATGCCTCGCCGGGTACCCCTTATCCGCAGCCGCTATTCACAGACCTGAGCGCGGCGGACACGCCAGCCCGATCGAGTCATCACGCGCTGGCGCACAGGATAGCATTGCGCACCATAGTCCTCGTAACCGAGGCCGTAATAATAGGGATCGCCGTAGTAAGGATAGCCGTAGCCATAGGCGCCGTAATAGCCGGCGCCTGCGATGCCGGCACCGATTGCGACGCCCGGCCAGAAGCCGCCGCCATGCCAGCCGTGGCCCCAGCCGCCGTGACCCCAGCCCCCACCATGGAAGCCACCGCCATGCCCGAAACCACCTCTCGCCTGCGCGGTCTGAGGCGCTGCGAGACCGACCGCAACAACGGTCAGTGCGGCCATCATCATCTTGCGTAACATCAACTTACCCTCCGCGTGGAAACGCTCCACGCTTCAAACAAGGCCAAGCTAACGTCGCTCAAGCATAGACGATAGGCGGGATAGCTCACTTCCGCGCGAGCGTCAGTAGACCGCGCGTATTGCGCAGCGCCGAGCCGGCCATTACGCGGCGGCGCCCATCTCCTTGCCGAGATCCTCGACCATGGTCACGAAGATATGCGAGTCCTCTTCGGCTCCGCCGATCTGGAGGCGCCGCCACGATACCTGGCGTCGACCGCGGATGGGGTTGTTGATCGTATCGGTGATGGGCTCGAGTTGCTGCTGCTGGGCTAGCAGCTGCTTGTCCCGCTGCTCGATCAGATCGGCAGTCTCCTTGGAAAACAGTTCGCGCGCCGTCTTGCCGACGATTTCGGCGCGGGACATGCCGATCTGCTTTTCGGCAGCCTTGTTGATGAACATATAGCGCAGGTTGCGCGCATCCTTGGCGATGATGCCTTCGGTCACGTTCTCAATGATGGTGGCGAGGAAGCGCTCCATCCGTTCGAGCATGCGCTCGCGTTGGCGTTGTTCGGTAACATCCTCCTGCACCGACACCCAACCGCCGCCGTCCATCGGTCGTTCGTAGATCTTGATGGTGCGGCCGTCATTGAGATTGATCTCATAGGCAGCAGGCTCTCGCTTGGCGATCCGGTCGAGAACAGCCGCGACATACTTCGTGACATCACCACCGAACAAGCCGCTCTTGACCCGGTGCTGGAGGATTTCCTCCAGCGTCGATCCGGCCTGAATCGTCTCGGGGAGATTGTAGATCTTGCGGTAGTTGGCGTTCATCGCGACCACATCGGCCTTGCCGTCGAGCATGATCAGGCCTTGCGGCATGCTGTTGATCGCGGCCGAGAGCTGCCACTTCTTGGCCTGGTACTTGTCGTTGAACTTGTCGCGTTCAGCCAAGGCGGCATCGCGCTGCTTTGTGATATCGAATTCGAGCTGCTCCAGCTCGAAGATCTGCGCGACGGCGTCGCGGAAGTTCTGCACGGCGCGCGCCAGCCGACCGATCTCGTCGTAGCGGGCAAGATGCGGCACCTGGCTCCTGATGTCGCCTGTCGTGATGCGATCTGTCGCCTGCGCAATATCGGAGAGAGGGGCCAACACCGACCCTCGCATCACGACGACGTTGAGCGCGCCGAGCAACAGCGCCGCGAGTCCGAGCATGAACAGGTAGGCGGCGGTGTAGCGGTTCTCGTCGGCGAGTTGATCCGCCTGACGGGCGCGCTGTCCATAGATGTGTTCGAGCGCCTCCAGATCGCTGTTGAGCCTGTTGCGCAGCGTCCTGTTGACATCATTGTCGCCCCATTCGCGCGCCGCTGCGGGACTGATCTCGAGCCCGCGCCGCACCAGCTCCTGGCGGAAGTCGATGAACTGCGCGATGCGCTGCCGGAACGTGGAGAATCGTTCCGCGTCGTCGTCACCGACGGTGCGCTCCATGCTCTTCACGGTGTCCGCGAGTTCGCGGCTGCGTCGCGTCAGCCCGTCGGCGAACTGCTTCATTGCGCCGCGATCGGCGGACATGTAGATGCCACGATGCCGTAGATCAATGCGTTGATGCGCCCGACACCAATCGCGGCCTCAGCGGAGGTCGCG
Organism: Bradyrhizobium sp. UFLA06-24; assembly: GCF_054967145.1. Taxonomy (NCBI): domain Bacteria; kingdom Pseudomonadati; phylum Pseudomonadota; class Alphaproteobacteria; order Hyphomicrobiales; family Nitrobacteraceae; genus Bradyrhizobium; species Bradyrhizobium sp. UFLA06-24. The sequence goes on along the minus strand of NZ_JADFUE010000029.1, from coordinate 34,241 downwards.
TACATATGACGATAGGTGGCCTGCAATCGGACCGTCTGGATCGACATCGCGAGCAGGAACGTGGTGACGATCGCGAGGAAGCCCGCGATGCCGTAGACCTTCTCGGCAACGGCTCAGCGTGTCGGTGCCCCGCACAAAGCGGACAAGTTTCTTCAAAAAGTTGGTTCCGGTGGCGAAGCCGGCTTCCAGCGCCTTGGCTCCCATGGCGCCGCTCCTCTTGGTTGAGAACGCGCCATGATGGACACGACCGCGCTAGCGGAGGATTAAATTACCGGCCGGTATTTTTACCGTTTGGAACCGTGGCCGCGCGGGCGACGCGCGGCCAGCGCGGCCTCAGCCGATCCGCTTCAGCCCCTTCTTGAAGCGCGGGCCATTGGCGACGTAGAACCTCGCCGCGCTGCCCATCCGCTGCACCTGGGCGTCGTCGAGCGTGCGGATCACGCGCGCGGGCGAGCCGATGATCAGCGAGCGCTCGGCAAACTCCTTGCCCTCGGTGATGACGGAGCCGGCGCCGACGATGCTGTTGCGGCCGATCCTGGCGCCGTTCATCACGATCGCGCCCATGCCGATCAGCGCGCCCTCCTCGATCGTGCAGCCGTGCAGGATCACGTTGTGACCGACGGTGCAGTCCTTCCCGATCACGAGCGGAAAGCCGAGATCGGTATGACAGGTCGAGCCGTCCTGGACGTTGGCGCCCTCGCCGATCTCGATCCACTCATTGTCGCCGCGCAGCACCGCGCCGAACCAGACGCTGGCGCCCGGCTTCAGGCGCACGCGGCCGATCACGGTCGCGGTCTCCGCGATGAAGTAATTGCCGTCGGAAGGAAGATCGGGCGCCTGCCCGTCGAGCTCGTAGATCGCCATGGAGGTCTCCTGTCGCCTCAAGCCATAGCGAAACGAGGGCGCGGAGGCAAAGGGCCGCCGCGCAGTCCTGGAAAGCGTCAGCCCAGGACGCCGGTCGCGCGCAGCGTCATCAGGAAGAAGGTTCCGCTCATCATGCTCCAGAAGCCGGCGATGACGGTTGCCATCATCACGAATTCGAAGCGGCGGCTTTCCAGCCGCATGCCCCGCAGCGTGTTGCGCATGATGATGAAGGGCGCCGCGAACACCAGGAACGGCACCGCTGCAAAGGTCCGGGGAGCGACGCCCTCCTGCAACAGTCCGAAGCCGGCGGGCCGCTGCGAGAGGGCCTGGTATCCGTTTGCGAGCGCGCCCGCGAGTGCGAAGCCGATGCAGATCGAGAAGAAAGTATTGAGAGCTTCGGGTGTCATCGGAACAGTCCGCCTTAACGCAACGCGAGGTGCTTTCCTGTGACAAATAGTGCCGGTTAACGCTACATTATCCTTAAGGGAAGGTTAACGATCCCGCCCGCCGCGCGCAGAGCCAGTCCCGTTCCCCCTCACCGGGAACCCTCCGCGAATTCGCCGCCGCATGGCATATTCGCCGGTGATTCGTCGGCCGCCGGCCGACTTCCGGTCTCTTGCGCGACGTCATGACGGTGTTTTCGGCAACCTCTCCTCGGTCCTCCGGCGCAGGCGCAAAGACGCGCGCCCGGGCCCATCTCGTCCCGTTTGCGCTCACCGTCGTGGTCGCGGCGGGCGCGATCGCCCTGGTCGCTTATCTGCTGTGGCCGACCTGGAGCACGGGCGGCACTGATACACCGGACAAGTTGCCCGTGAGCGTCGGCGGCACGCTGTTCAACCTGCCGCTTCAGGCGATCCGGATGAAGATCCAGCGGCACTCCGGACCGCAGGAGCGCATCGACCTCGATTTCCTCTATCCCTCGCTGGAAGCACCGAACGGTCCGAGGCACGTCACCGCCGACACCGTCGACACGGCCATGCAGCCGATCGATCGTATCTTCCTGTCGATCGCGGCGCATCACGATGCGCTCTCGCCGGAGCAGCGAACTACGACGATCTATCCGCGCTATCTCGACCAGGCCGCCACCACGCCGGACGACGGATTGACCATGCGCCCGTTCCGCAGCGACACGCCCTATGGCAGCGAGGATCTGTATTCCGCGACGTCCCCCGCACTGACCGCGCGCTGCACGCGCGATGCATCGACGCCCGGCATGTGCCTGTCCGAGCGCCGCGTCGGCGCCGCCGACCTCACCTTCCGGTTTCCGCGCAGCTGGCTGTCGCAATGGCGCGACGTCGCGGACGCCATGGACAAGCTGACGGCGCAGCTGCGCGGGCCGCACAGCTGAGGCCGGCCGCGACAAAAGTCGAAAACAACCCCATGCACAGTAGCCAGGCGACTGGCAATCCCTGCATTTCTCACGACTTCGCTTTTTTCGAATTTTAGCTTGACCCGTCTAACCGGCATGGGACGATCCAGGGCGGCTTTCTGGCGGCGATGCTGGACTCGGCGACGGGGATTTGCCCGCTCGCAAGACTCTCGCCCGGCCTGACCGTGGTCACCAGGAGCCTCGACACGCGTTTCCTGAAACCTGCGGTAGTCGGACCGATCACGGCGCGGGCGCGTGTGGTCGAGCAGACGGAGCGCGACATGGTCGTACAGGCCGAGCTCGTCGACGTGCAGGACCTTACGGTCCCCGAAGCCACCGCGCGGCTGCGAATTCTTGCGAAGAGCTAGAACCTGGAGGTCGCCGCCGGCTCAGCACTCGCCGTATCGCGCCGGTCGCAGCGATAGTCCGGCAGGTCCAGCCTGTCCGTGATGTCACGACCCACCATGAGTCTCGCCGCGCCCGGCCATGAGCAGGCCCTGATGACCTGATTTCGAAACCACAGACCATACGAGGTCCTCGGCGCGAAGGCGGCGGCGAAGCGCGCCGCTCCGCGCTGCTTGGCTTCGATATAGCTGCGAAGCCGCGCCTCGTAGGCGTTAAAAGCATCCCGGTAGCGCCCGTCGGCACGGGCGAGTTCACCCGCAAGCACATAGGCCGAGATCATGGCCAACGCCGAGCCCTGCCCGGCCACCAGCGACACGCAGAAGGCTGCATCGCCAATCAGAGCGATGCGGCCCTTTGACCAAATGTCCATTTTAATCTGGCTGACGCGGTCGAAATAGAGATCATCACAGCGATCGAGCGCGGAAGCGATCTGTGGCCACTCCCATCGCGCGCCGCGATAGACGTCGCGCAGCCTTGCCTTCTGATCGGCAAGCGTCGCGGGCCCCAGGCCGGTGTCGTCGGCGAAGATGAAAAGGAACAGCGTTCGGCCGCCATGCAGGGCGAAGCGCCCGATCATGCGGCCCCGCTCGGTGTACATGAGATAAGTATCCTCGTCGCGCCGGTCGTAATCACGAATCTCGAACGCGGCGACGCCGTAGCCGAGATGACGCTCGAAAGCCGATTGCGGGCCGAAAGCAAGACGCCGCACCGACGAATGCAGGCCGTCGGCCCCGACCACGAGGTCGAAGCGGCGCTCTCCACCACGCAGCAAGCGAACCCCGACGTGATCGGCTCGCTCCTCGAGCGCGACGATCTCGTCATCGAAGACGACCTCGGCGGAATCGCTCATTCTATCGTAAAGCAGGCGCGACAGATCGCTTCGCGCCAGCGTGATGAAACGCCCGCCCGTCAGCTCGTCGAACACGCGGGTGCCGAAACCGGCAACGCGCCGTCCGTCGTCATCGACGATGCGGAGTTCGCGCACGTGATAGCCGGCCCGGTCAATCGCCGGCAGCAGCCCCATGCGTTCGGCGATGTCGTAGCCCAGTCCCCAGAAATCGATGACATAGCCGCCGCGACGGAGCGCGGGCGCGCGCTCGACCAGCGTCGGCACGTAGCCGGCGCGCTCGAGCCAATAGGCCAAGGTCGGCCCTGCGATCCCCGCCCCGGAGATCAGCACAGTCTTCATGAGGAGGATATGGGAGCTGCGGCGATTGATTGCACCGCCGCTCAACCACAAAATGGTGACGTCGGAAGTTCCGCGTCAGCGGGCCGGTCGGCCGACCTATTCCTGGTCGACCAGATCGTCCTCGAGGATCGCCATCTGGAATTGGAACGAGCGATCATCGTCCTCGTCGTCGACGAACAGAACGCCGATGAACTCCTCGCCGATATAGACCTCGGCAGAGTCGTCCTTCTTCGGCCGCGGCACGACGCGGATCTTGGGATTGCCGAACACGCGCTTCAGATACGCATCCAGTTTTCTGACTTCTTTGACGTCCACGGCAAGTCTCCGATCGAAATTTGGTCGGCGGGTTTTAGGACGAGACGCAACGAACCGCCAGCATCAATTGCCAAAGAATTTGGGGACGACAAGGGCCGGCAAATCCGGCCCTTGAATGCGCGGGCTCAAAGCCCCATCGCGTTGATCATCTGGTCCATGGTGCGCGACGGCTCGGCGCAGCCGGCCTCGCCGACGATCTTGGCCGGCACGCCCGCGACCGTGACGTTGTGCGGCACCGGCTTCACCACGACCGAGCCGGCCGCGATGCGCGCGCAATGACCGATCTCGATGTTGCCGAGGATCTTGGCGCCGGCACCGATCAGCACGCCATGACGAATCTTCGGATGGCGGTCCTCGTTCTCCTTGCCGGTGCCGCCGAGCGTGACGCCGTGCAGGATCGAGACGTCGTCCTCGATGACAGCCGTCTCACCGCAGACGAAGCCGGTGGCGTGGTCGAGGAAGATGCCGCGGCCGATGCGCGCGGCGGGATTGATGTCGGTCTGGAACACCGCGGAGGCGCGGCTCTGCAGGTAAAAAGCAAAATCCTTGCGGCCCTTCAGATAGAGCCAATGCGCCAGCCGATGGGTCTGGATAGCGTGAAAGCCCTTGAAGTAGAGCAAGGGATCGATGAATCGCGAGGTCGCGGGATCGCGGTCATAGACGGCGACGAGATCCGCGCGGAAGGCGTTCCCGAGATCAGGTTCGTCGCGCAGCGCGTCCATGTAGGCTTGGCGCACGAGATCGCCTGACAAGGCGGAATGGTCGAGCCGTTCGGCGACGCGGTGGACCACCGAGTCTTCCAGTCGGCCGTGATGCAGCACCGCCGAATAAATGAAGGTCGCAAGCTCCGGCTCGCGGCGGACGATGTCTTCGGCTTCGCCGCGGATCCGGTCCCAGATCGGATCGAGCGTCGCGAGCTTTCCTCCCGGATTGACCTGATGCACTGCCATGAATCTGCTCTTTCGATTGGGCTGGTTTTATTGGCTTTATAGCACAGTGTAGGCGACAAAGTCCTGACGGGCTTGCCTGAGAGTGAACAGCGCGTTGCCCCAGGAAGCACCCCAACGCCTTGAAACATAACAGGTTCTTCTGGCGCCCCCGACGGCAAGGTCGGCTCAAAATGGTCAGAGTCTCGCCAAATTCAAGCCGGGCGGGGTCAAACTATTGGTGAATTTCATCGCAACCGTTATTGCGGGCATGGTCCGCACGAGGACGGAGCGGTTTTGAGCATCACCACCGATCAATTGCGCGCGCGCGCCGCGCCGACGTTTTGGCTGCGGCTGGCGGCAGTGGCGCTGCCTCTCCTCATGATCGCGCCGGCGTTCTGGAACGGCTATCCGCTGTTGCAATGGGATACCGGCGGCTATCTGGCGCGCTGGTACGAGGGCTATCTCGTCCCCAGCCGCTCCACCGTCTTCGGCATCTACCTGCACTATGGCGAAGGCTTCGGCTTCTGGATCAACCTCGCGGTCCAGTCGCTGGCAACGCTGTGGCTGCTGCAGCTGACGCTGCGCGTGCTCTCCATGATGCAGACCTTCCGCTTCGTCACGATCAGCCTGGTCCTGATCGTGTCGACCGCCCTGCCCTGGCTCGCGAGCATGCTGCTCACCGACATCTTTGCAGGATTGTCGGTGCTGTCGCTGTTTCTCCTTGTGATCGCGGGCAATCGTATCTCGGGGCTGGAGAGGATCTCGCTGTTCGTCTTCACCGCCTTCTCCGCTGCAACCCACAGCGCCACGCTCGGCGTGCTGCTCGGGCTCTGCGTCGTTGGCTGGACCATGCGCCCGTTGCTGCGGCGCCGCCTTCCGATCGCCGGGCTCGCCCAGGGGAGCCTCACGATCGTCGTGGGCGCCCTGATGCTGATCTCGGCCGACCATGCGCTGTCGGGCAAATGGGCCTGGACACCCGGCGGCACCGGCGTCGCTTTCGGCCGCATGATGCAGGACGGCATCGTCGCACGCTTCCTGAACGACCACTGCCCCCGCGAGAACTTCAAGCTCTGCCCCTATCGCAACGAGCTGCCCGCGACCGCCGACGAATTTTTGTGGGGCAAGAGCATGTTCAACACGCTCGGCCGCTTCGACGGCCTCGATGAGGAGATGGGCTACATCGTCGAGCACTCGCTCGCCGATTATCCTGCGTGGCAGGCCGGCGCGGCGCTGCGGGCGATGGGCCAGCAACTGATCCACGTCGCGACCGGCGAAGGCGCCAGCGTCTGGATTCCGCACACCTACGGCATCATCGAGCGCTACATCCCTGCACAAGTGGCGCCGATGCGCGCGGCGCGCCAGCAACATTGGGGCCTGAATTTCGACTACGTCAACTGGCTGCACGTCCCGGTCGCGCTGATCTCGATGCTGGCGCTGGTCGCCCTGCTCGGACATGCGCTCGCCCATCGCAAGCTGGACGACCTGACGCTGCTGGCGGCGACCGTGACGCTGGCATTGCTCGGCAACGCCTTCATCTGCGGCGTGATCTCAGGACCGCACGACCGCTATGGGGCGCGCATGGTGTGGCTGGCGACCTTCGTGGTGCTGATGGCGCTGGCGCGTCGGTTTGGGGACGACAGCAAAGCGCGGTGAGATTGGGATGAAGAGTCATCGCGCCTCGTGATCCTCAATGCGCTCACATGGCCTTGGGGAGCGCGAACAGCCGGAAATCCTCGAGCGCCGCGTGCCGATGGGGGGCGACTTCGCGCCGGTAGGTCTCGGTATCGACGATCGAGCGGAAGGTAGCGAAATCGCCATATTCATTTATCGCCGCTTCGTCCCAGCGTTCGCCTGGCGAACCGACGATGCTGGCCAGGACCGGCACGGAAAACATCCGCACCAGCGGCTTACCGGCCGCGAGACGCCGGAATGCCGGCCTATAGCGCTCATTAAAGGCTTCGCGGCCCGAGCAGGGCGCGGCGTCGAATCCGTCCTCGTAACGCGCCTGCGCGCGGTAGCACAGCAGATTGAGCATATAGACCGGCCGACCGGAAGGAATCGCGCGCTCGGCTGCATCAAGGGCTTGCAGGGTGATTTCGATGAGGTGCATGGGACTTCCCGCATTTTGAGCGCCACATGATGCGCGCTAACGCTCTCTGTTTAGACGTTCGCGAATGGCTCTTGTAGTGACCGCATAGCCATGATGATGTGGACTCCATGTCCACAACGACTTTGCCTCCCGATCTCTCGCGTCTCCTCGCCTTCGTCCGCGTCGTCGAGGCAGGCTCCTTCGCCGAAGCCGCGCGGCGAGCGGGGACGACCACCTCCGCGATGTCCAAGGCGGTCGCCCGCTTCGAAAAGGCTCGGGGGTTGCGGCTTTTGCATCGCTCCACCCATTCGTTGGCGCTGACCGAAGAGGGCGACAGGCTGATGGCGGCGGGACGCGCGTTGGTCGAGAGTCTCGCCCGTATCCAATCCGCGCTCGGCGAAGTCGGGCGCGATGATGGCGGACGGGTGTGCGTGACCGCCCCCGCCTCGTTCGCGCGCGCCTGCATCCTGCCGCGACTGCCCGCATTCCTGCGGGAGCGGCCGGAAATCGAAATCGAGGTCAAATTCCGCAACGAAATTCTCGATCTCGCGGCGGAAGGGGTCGACGTCGCGATCCGCTCAGGACGCCTCGACCGCGTGCCCGGTCATCAGGCACGGCGGCTTTGCACGTTCTCCTGGATCGCTTGCGCCTCGCCTGCCTATCTGAAGGCGCGCGGCGCGCCGGCGACTCCATACGAGCTTTCCGCGTACGACCACGTCGGCTTCCGGAATCCCGCGAGCGGTCAGATCCTGACCTGGCGCTTTGCCGACCCGCACGGCAAAAGGCCCATTCGAGTCACGCCCAAGCCCAAGCACATTTGCGACGACGCGCACGCGTCGCTCGCGTTGATCGCGAATGGGTTTGGGATCGGCTGGGGGCCCGCCTGGCTCGTCGACGAAGACCTTCGCGCGGGCCGGCTGGTCGAAGTGCTGGCGCCCTGGCGCAGGTTGGGGGAACCTCTATGGATGTTGCGCACCTCGGACCGCCGCCCGCCCCTGCGCATACAACGCGTCATGTCGTTCCTCACCACGCTTGCCGCCGCGTTCAGCGACAAGGCGGTGTGAAGCAGTAACGGAGATCCATCTCGTCGATGCCAGCGCGATCGGGCGTTAGCCGACGTTCCTATCCTCTTCGAGCTGACCTCTCATCAACACCCTCGGCGGACTCCAGATTTGGACGGTCACCCCGAAGGGAGTGCAGACCCCTTACGATGGCAACGACCTCGTGGCCTCAAGCAACATCACCTCAGCCCCGGCGTGACAGGAAATCGAGAACGCCCGATTTGTAGACCTTGTCGCCGACCGCGCGCATGTGATCGCGGCCGGGAATGTCGAGCACTTCCGAGCCCGGGATGATCGCGCCTAACGCGCTGGCCGAGCCTGCGACGTCGTCGGTCGAGCCGACCGCGATCAGCACCGGCACCTCGATGCGGGCGGCCTCTTCCTTCGTCATGAGATCGCGCGTGCCGCGCAGGCAGGCGGCGAGCGCACGCCGATCCGAGCGGGTCTGGTCCGCAAACGCACGAAACGTGCGGCCGACGGGATCGGTGACGTCATCGAGCGAGGGCGCTTCCAGCGCCTTCGCCACGACCTCGCCGGGTCCGGTGCCCTCGATCAGGCCGCCGACGCCGATGCCGCCGAGGATCGCCGAGCGCAGGCGCTGCGGCTCGTTCAGTCCGAGCCAGGCCGCCATCCGCCCCCCCATCGAATAGCCCATGATGTCGGCTTGCGGGATGGCGAGATGATCCATCAGCGCGAGCACATCGCCGGCCATGGTCGGGATCGAGTATTGCGCGGGCTCGTAGAGCTTTGCGCTTTCGCCATGGCCGCGATTGTCGAGCGCGATGACGCGGCGGCCGTTCTTGCGCAGCTCCGAGACCCAGGTCGGATAGACCCAGTTGACGTTCTTGCTCGAGGCAAAGCCGTGCACCAGGATGATCGGATCACCCTCGCCTTCGTCGAGATAGGCCATTTCAACGGGGCCGTTGTGAAAGCTCGGCATCAGCAGTTCCGCAGATTTGAGGGAAAGGTTGATCTTAGAGCATGATCCGGAAAAGTGTGCAGCGGTTTTCCGGCAAGATCATGCTCAAACAATAACCTGAAGCGCGGTGCGTTTTAGGCCGTGGCGGCCGTGTTTGCCAGCGCGGCTTCGGCAACCAGCTGCGCCCGGCGGAGCCGCCGGGCCCGTCTGCGATCGCACCACGCCTGGGTCAGGCGTTCGGTGGTCGCCTTGATCGACGACAGCAGGCCGAACAGCGTCAGTGCCGCGCCGAACAGCCACAGCGTGAGATCGAATGCGCCGCCGACCAGCAGCAGCGCGCCGCGGCCGAGCAGCTTCAGAAGCGCGCGCGTCTTGCCGCCTTGCGCTTCCGCAAGCCGCGCCGCGCGCGCGACATCCTTCGGGCCCTCGGCGATGCGCAAGCTATCCATCGCGCCGCGCGTGCCTGATTTTTCGGCGACGCGCGTGACGTCCTTGCCGAGCCGGACCAGGGCGCCGGCCTTCTCGACGCGGAACGCGGCCTTGATCGCGCTCACGGTCTCGCCCGGCCGCAGCACCGAGCCCTTGGCAACCGCGTTCTGAAGCATCGGCGTGTCGACCACTTCGCGCGCCGAGCGGCCGGCCCACGCGGCGAGCCCTTCGCCGAGCCGCCCGACCTTGCGGGCGTCCTTCACTAGCGTCAGCCCGGCACGGACCGGCGCCGCGCCTCCGGCGGACATATAGGTCACCGCCGTCACCGCGAGGCCGGCGGTTGCGAGGCCGAGCACGAGGCGATCGGTATCCTCGCCCATGGCGAGGTGCTTGCTCTCGCGCACGACGTCCCTGATATCGCCGATCACGAAAAGGTCGCCGGCGACGGTTCCGGAGAGACTCGCGACATCGTCGGCATTGCCGGTGACGAGCCCGGTGGCAAAGCGCTTGGCGAATTGCGAGGTGGAATTCTCCGCCTTGACCGCATCGCCGACCCGGCTCAGCAGATCGTCGGGCAGCGCGATGTTGCGGTCACGCGCGAGCGCGACGAAGCTGTCGGCGAGATCGGCATCGCCGGCCTTGAGCGCGGCTTCGATATTGTCCTGAACCAGGTGCTCGTCTTTGGCGAGAGCCGCATCGAGCTTGAGTTCGGACAGCGCCGCCGGATCGTCCTGCGCGGCGAGGACAGCGCCGGCCTCGCGGGCATGCGGCGCTACCTGCGCGAGCACAAGGCTGCATGCAGCAATCCCGGTCAACGCCGAACTGATTCGCAGCCACTTCATGCTGGAAGCCTGGACATTCGCTGCATCATGTGTGCCCGATGGTTCGTCTTTCGTCGCAATTTGCGCGTGTCCACAGACATAGTATGCCAAAATTGCGACACAACGTCCCCGACGAAAGAAGGGCTTCTCTGAGGCGACAAGATTGTGTCGAATTTGCATGAGCAAATGAGCATGGGGCAATTGCGAACCTTTCGGTTCCGGCGGGCTAGCAATCATAAGCACCCATCAGTATGGTCCGCGGCGTCGAAATTATGCCGCGTCACTGCTGATTGTGTCTGCTGCCATTGCCACTCCAGGATGAACTACGATGTCCGACCATGTCGTCCCGCACTTCCATAACGATGCCGGTGTTCCCGTCATCGAGATCGGCTCGCAAGAGTTCATGTGCGTCGGCGCCAATCCTCCGTTCGATCATCCGCACGTGTTCCTGGATCTCGGCAACGACAACGAGATCATCTGCCCGTACTGCTCGACGCTGTACCGCTTCGCCGCCGATCTGAAGGCGGGCGAGGCCCGTCCGCCGGAATGCGTCTTGAAGGACAAGGTGGCCTGACCGTTTAATTCGGTCAGGAATGGCCCTCCCGCGCACGATCGTCATTGCCGGCGCCGGCATCGGAGGACTGACGGCTGCGCTTGCGCTGGCGCAGCGCGGTTTCCGCATCGTTGTGCTGGAAAAGGCCGAGCGGCTCGAGGAAGTCGGCGCCGGCCTGCAACTCTCCCCCAATGCGAGCCGCGTGCTGGTCGAGCTCGGCCTCACCGAGCGGCTCAAGCTGCGTGCCGTCGTTCCGGAAGCGGTCTCGATCATGAGCGCGCGCGCCGGCGGCGAACTCTTGCGCATGCCGCTCGGCGAAGCGGCGTCCGCGCGCGCCGGTGCCCCCTATTGGGTGGTGCATCGCGCCGATCTGCAATCGGCGCTGTCAGGCGCGGTGGCAGACCATCCCGATATCGATCTGAAGCTGGGTGCGACCTTCGAGGACGTCGCCCCCCACGCCAGGGGACTGACGGTGGTCCATCGCAGCGGCACGATCCGGCGCAGCGATCTCGCCAGCGCGCTGATCGGCGCCGATGGCATCTGGTCGACAGTCCGCCAGCATTTGTTCCCCGCGGTGCAGCCGCGCTTCTCCGGCCTGATCGCCTGGCGCGGCACGCTCGAGGCCACCCAGCTGCCAAAAGCGCACACCGCGCGTCGGGTGCAGCTCTGGATGGGCCCCAACGCCCATCTCGTCGCCTACCCGATCGCGGGCGGCCGCCAGATCAACGTCGTGGCGGTGTTGCCGGGCAGCTGGAACAGGCCGGGCTGGAGCACTGCAGGCGATCCCGCCGAGGTGATGGAGGCCTTCGCTTCGCCGCGCTGGCCGAAGGCCGCGCGGATGATGCTGGCAAGCGTCAACAGCTGGCGCAAATGGGCGCTGTTCGGCGTGCCCGACGGCTGCCCCTGGAGCAAGGGTCCGATCGCGCTGCTTGGCGATGCCGTGCATGCGATGCTGCCGTTCGCCGCGCAAGGCGCCGGCATGGCGATCGAGGATGCCGCCGTGCTGGCCCGGCATCTGAGCCTCGAGACCGCCGAGGACGCAGGCAGCGTCGCGGCCGCGCTGAAGCAATATGGCCAGATGCGTCAGGCCCGCGTCAGGAGAGTGCAGCGGACCGCGCGGCAGCAGGGCCGCATCTATCATCTGGGTGGGCCGCTCGCGATCGCGCGCGACCTGGCCATCCGCGCGCTCGGCCCGGACCGCATGCTGGCGCGGCAGGAGTGGATCTACGGCTGGCGTCCCTGAAGCAAGAGCCGTAAAAATCAGCGCTTCGGCGCGGGCTTGATGTCCGGCCGCTGCGGCGCAGTCGCTGCCGGCGGTGCATTGGGCGGCGTTTCCCGGCACCTGTTGCGGCGCCAGGCATCTTCCGCCAGCTGGGCCGAGCCGCGCACCGCGACGTAATCGTTGCGATAGGCGAGCTCGGAGACCACGGCGCCGCCGGCTCCGGTCTCGGCCTTGTCCATCAGCCGCTGCAGATCCGCGGTGCGCGCGGCGAGCGCCTTGCGCTCGGCCTCCAGCTGCTTGCAATCGTACAATTCGTATTTGGCGGGATCGGCAAAGGCCGGCGCGACCGTCTCGGTCATGCTGGCACAGCCGGACAGCGCAAAGCCGGCCGCGCCCAGCGCGGCTACCGCGCAACAGGCGCGCAGGGAAAAGGAAAGCGAAGCGGGCATGGGCAGAAAAATAGTCCCCCTGAATTGAGAATGGCTAAAGCAGAGCCAGATGTCCGGATTGAGGCTTTGCCTTGTGCCTCCGGCTCGCTTAAGGAAGAACTCCGGTCCGGCTCGAACGCCAATTCCAGAGGGCTGGACGCGACTTAAGTGTTTGATCCCGTTGGGATCAAGCGGGCATGGCGGAATTGGTAGACGCAAGGGACTTAAAATCCCTCGGTGCGCAAGCGCTGTGCCGGTTCGACCCCGGCTGCCCGCACCACGTTCTCCGATGCCTGCGCTCGCAGCATGATCCAGAAGCACATCAGCGCGACCGTGATCAGGATGAAATTGCCTTCGATCGACATTCCCGTGAACGAGACCAGCGTGGGCACTGCGACGCCGATGGTGAGGACAGCAGCAAGGGCTGCGGCCGGGAGGTCGACGATCAGGACCGCGCCGTACACCGCGAGCTCGAAGAAGGCATATTCCTTCAAACGCGGCGAGCAGAGATAGAGGCCGTACATCGTAAGCACCGTGACGCGCATCGCGGCCTGTGGATGATCCATCAGCCAGCGATCGAGCCGTGCCGGCAGCGATCTTCCGATAGGGCCGATAGCGCGCAGCAGCGACCAGCCGAGCGGCGCGAGCACGAGCGCGATTGCGCTCAGCGCGTAGATTGCGAACACCAGCGGCTTGCTGTCGGGAAGACCGGCATGGTCCACGATACTCTGCGCCAGCAGCAGCAGCGACGGATTGGTTTCCTCGATCTGGACCGAATGCTGGCCGGGGATGCCGCCTGTGATCGCCAGCAACCAGCTCGAGAACAGATCTGGATAGAAGACGACCGAGGCCAGAAGCGGCAGCGCAAAGCCCAGGCCCGCCACCGCCAACAGGGCGAGCTTCTGCCGCCGCGGCAGTGGCAGCAGATAGAGCGCGGCCAGCACCGGACAGAACACCAGCTTGAACGACATCACGAGGCCGAGCAGCGCCGCCCCTGCGAGTCGAGGGACATCGTGTCGATCATCGCGCTTTGCGGAGCGAAGCAGAAGCGCAAGTGCCGCGGCCGTGAGGCCGCCGCCGAGGATCGCGAAATTGCCCGAGGCCAACACCCATTCGAAACCGACGAACGCGCCGAAGGTGAAAAGTCCCCTGAGCGCCACGTCGCGCAAATTGTGCGGCCGGCCGATCCCGGGCAGTAGCAGGCTGCACAACACGGCAAGGAGGAGATAGACGCCGCGATAGTGACCGACCAGAAAGCCGCCCGCACACAACGGACGGAAAGCGTCCAGCGTCGCCGGGAGATATGGATAAGAGAGCTTGGTGCCCTTCAGATTCTTCACGAAATAGGGATCGAGGCCGTCGGCGTGCGCATCCACGGCCGCGCAATTGACGCGGACGTCCCAGCCGTAATTGATGTCGATTGCAGTATCGTTGGCGAGATTGATGAACACCAGGAACGCCACCAGCACGATCAGGCCGGCAAGCCAGACGTTGCGTCCCCCGGCCATATCGGCCGCGGGCCGTGGCCATTGTGCTGTCCCTGACATGTCCGACACGTCTGATCCCCTGCCCGTCCCGAGTTCCTCGACGCCTCCGCGGCATCCAGTCAGCGCCCACACTGGACAAGATGGGTTGCGGATTCATCTCCCCGGTCTGGCGCCCCCGATCGTATGGTGAATCCCCGGTTTCTGACCGCGCCGAAAGAAGACGATCCCACGAAGCCGGCGCCGCAAGGCTTGTGCTCCGCCTGACAGCCATCCCGAAACATGGGTTGTGCAATGCAATATGAGCATGAGATAGGGCCTCTGAAATCAGAGGTAAGCTGCTTGTCCGACGTCAATGCCGACGACTGGGTGTCCGCGGGACACCGCCCCATGGGTTTTCCCGAATTCGTTGTCGTGATCGCATCCATCATGGCGCTGAACCCGCTCGCCATGGACATGATGCTGCCGGCACTGCCCGACATCGGGCGGGCCTTCAGCATCGCCAACGCCAATCATCTCCAGCTCGTGCTGTCGACCTTCCTGATCGGCTTCGGCGCGGGCCAGTTCGTCATGGGCCCGTTGTCGGACCGGTTCGGACGCCGGCCGGTGCTTTTAGGCGGCATGGCCGTCTATGCGGTGGCCGGCGTGCTGGCCGTCGCGGCGCCCTCGTTCGAGACGCTGCTGCTCGCCCGCGCGCTCCAGGGCCTCGGCACTTCGGCGACGCGCGTGATCGCGACCTCGATCGTGCGCGACTGTTATGCCGGCCGCCGCATGGCGAGCGTGATGTCGCTGGCCATGATGATCTTCATCGCCGTGCCCGTGATCGCGCCCTCGTTCGGACAGGCCGTGCTGCTGGTCACGCAATGGCGCGGCATCTTCGTCGTGCTGATGCTCTACGGCGTGCTGGCGCTCGCCTGGAGCGTGCTGCGGCTGCCCGAAACGCTTCCCGAGTCCGAACGCAGGTCGCTTGCGCCAGCCGACGTGCTGTCGGCCTTCCGGCAGACCGTCACCAACCGCCAGACCCTCGGCTATGCGACGGCGGCCGGCAGCGTGATCGGCGCGCTGTTTGCTTTCGTATTCTCGGCGCAGCAGGTGTTCACCGGCATCTATCATCTCGGCCATTACTTCCCGCTGGCCTTTGCCGCGATCGCGGCCGGCACCGCGGTGGCCGGCTTCCTCAATGCGAAGCTGGTCGGGCGGCTCGGCATGCGCGTGATCTCGCACGGCGCGCTGACGCTCTATGCGCTGGTCGCCGGCGTGATGCTGCTGAGCGAGATTCTCGGCGTGCTGCCGCTCCCGCTGTTCATGGTGCTGTCGGCGCTGATGATGTTCTCGTTCGGCATGATGGTCGCCAATTTCACCGCGCTCGCGATGGAGCCGCAAGGCCACATCGCCGGCACCGCCTCCTCGCTCTACGGCTCGATCACGACGCTGATCGGCATCGCGGTCGGCACGGCGATCGGCCAGAGTTTCGACGGCACGCTGCTGCCGTTCTCGGTCGGCTTCTTCCTGTCGACGCTTGCCGCGCTCGCGATCGTGCTCGTCGTGGAGAATGGCCGGCTGTTCAAGCCGCACCATCGCCCGATCGCGTGAGGAACTTCGCTGGCCCCTCGATGTTGTCGTGCAGCAATTCGAGAGGCGGCCCAATGGAACCACAGCACCAGGACGACGCTCGCGAGCAGGATCCGCAGCACACCGAGCGCCCGGCATCGCCCGCCGCGCACGCGGATTTCAACCTGCCCTTTGCGAGCGAAGGGCTCGAGCAGGTCCGCGATAGCCATTGCTGAGGAGAGGCCCCTACTCCGGACTGCGCTTGCTGGCGCTGAAATCCTGCGCCGCACTTCTGGGCGTCGCGCCGTTCGCCTGCGGCGGCACCAGCAGCATGACCACGTTTCGGCTCACGCCCGGCCGGCCCCAGAGCAATGCCCGCACGGTGAATTCCCGCCTGACAAAATGTCCGGCGCGGGCTGAAACCCATTCCATCCAGCGGCCGCAATAATCCTGGCCCTCGAAACACAGCGCGGCCCAGCCGCGGTCGAGCGTCGCCTTGCGCGGCAATCCCCAATGATATTGATGCTCGAACGGCCGCGCATAGTGCGGATGATCGGGACTGTAGAACGCGGTGGCGAAAGCGAGTGAATCGTCACCACTGACGGCGCCGAGCGGCTCGCCGGTCTCCTCATGCCATTGTCGGGTCAGCTCGCTTGCGGCCTGGGCATAGAAATTCCGCCCCTCTTCATAGCCGTTGATGTTGCGATAGACGGCGTGGATGGGGGCCGCGACCAGGACGGAGACGAGCGCAACGCCCATGACGATGACCGTGGCATTGACGGTGTAAAAACGTTCGATCGGATAGCGCGCGCCGCAGACAACGAGCACGACGAACAGAAACAGCCCCTGCAACGCCCATAGCGACGGCAGATCCGTGCCCATCGCGAGCGACGTCAGCACCGGCAGTGCGATCGTACCGATGGCGACGTAGAAGAGAAGTCGAAGGCCCGGGCTCATCGCGGCGAAATCGGCCGGAAACTGCTTGAGCCGCCGGCCTGCAACGAACACCCAGATCACGCCCGCGACGCTGCTGGCCGCGACCAATCCCAGCAGGAAATTCTTCACTTCACCAAGCGAGCTCACCGCATTGCCGTTGGCGTGGTTCAGTGCGTAAGTGAAGGTCGAGGCGCCCGTGGTCGCCAGCCAGTAGATGTGCGGCGACAGCGTCGCGAGCCCGGTGACGACGGAGATCCACGGCGAAGCAGAGGCAAAATAGGCGCGCCGCGCCGGATGCGCGAGCGCGGCAAAGGCAAAGCTCGAGACCAGGAAAATCGAATAATATTTCCCGACCATCGCCAGCGCCGTGGTGCATCCGACCGCGACCGCCCAGAACACGGATCGCGTCTCGAACGCGCGCAGGAAGCACCATGTGGCGAGCGGCCAGATCGCGAGCAGCACGGAGTTGGCGTTGAAGCGCTGGGCGTGGAATTGATAGGCCGGCGTCAGCATCAGCAGCAGCAGCACGAGGATGCGCTTGTGCCCGGTCACGAACTGACGCGCGACGCAATCGACGAAGACCAGCGCAAGCCCCGCGTTGACCATCGCCATCAATTGCAGCGACCAGTCGCTGAGCGGGAAGACGGAGGTCCAGCTTGCGGCGATCCAGCCCATCAGCGGCGGATGCTTGGGGTAGCCGAAGGCGAAATTCCGCCCCAGCGTCCAGGCCTCCAGCGTATCAGGATGCAGGCCGCCGCCGGCATAGGCGATGGCGAGATACAGCGTCCAGATCGCAACGAAGCACGCAATGAGGAGCGGAACGGCCCAGCCCGCCTCGACGCCGTCGAGCCAGCGCAGGAAGGGACGGCACCAACGCGCCGGCGCGCGATCGGACTGTTCGGCCATCGCCTGGAAAGCAAGATCGAGCGGCACAAGAATCAAACCAAAGGGGGGAAGTAATGCCTGAAGGCGATCTATTTCAGATCGGAAACAAATAGCAATGATTGGAAACTGGAAGAGTTAAAAAGGTTTTCGGCATTTCTCGCCGAGACAGGTACGGCAACGACAGCGGCGCCGCTGATGACAGCGGCGCCGCGTTTTTGTCAGGGCAAAGGTGCGCGAGCACCCTTGCCTTCTGCCGAATGTCCTATTCCGACTTGTCGACGTTCCAGAACACCGGGGTCGCCGGACCGTCGAGCACGCCGGTCAGCGACTTCCGCCAAGCGCTCGGCGCCAGATACTGGCCGAGCGGGATGTAGATCACCTGGTCGTAGGCTTCCTTCTGGATCTCGGTCGCGATCTTCTTCTGATCGTCGAGCGAGGCGGCGCGGACGAAGTCGTCCTTGAGCTTCTCGATCTTGGCATCCTCCGCCCAGCCGAACCAGCCGCCCTTCTTGCCCTGGCCGCCGATCGAGAGATTCGCGATCGGGTTGGACACGTCGGCACTGACCCAGTTGGTGAAGAACATGTTCCAGCCGCCCTCCTTGGGAGATTTCTGGCTGGCGCGCCGGCTCACCACCGTCTGCCAGTCGGTCGCCTGGAGATCGACCTTGAAGCCGGCCTCGCGCAGTTGCTGGGCAGCCACGATCGGCTGGGCCTTGAGTGTCGTGACGTCACCGGGGGCCATGATCACGACGGGAGTGCCGTCATAGCCGGACTCGGCAAGGGCCTTCTTGGCTTCTGCCATGCCGTTGCCCTTCACCAGCGTCTCCGATCCGACGTCGGTTGCAAACGGGGTATCGCAGATGAAGAAGGCGCCGCAGACCTTGTAGTACTTCGGATTACCGACGAGTGCGTCGAGCACGTCCTTCTGGCTGATGGCCAGAAGCGCGGCGCGGCGGATCTTCGGATTGTCGAAGGGCGGATGCAGGAAGTTCATGCGGCCCAAGGTCTGGAAGCCGAACTTGTTCAGCGTCTCGACCTTCAGGTCGGGATTGCCCTCGAGGACCGGCAACAGATCCCAGGGCGGATTTTCCATGAAGTCGATGTCGGCCGACTGCAGCGCATTCACCGCGGTCTGCGAATCCGGCATGGTGATCCACTCGACGCGATCGACCTTCACCACCTTGCCGCCCGCAGTCCAGCTCACCGGCTCCTTGCGCGGCACGTAATCGGTGTTCTTGACATAGACCGCCTTCACGCCGGGCTGGAATTCGCCCTGGACGAACTTGAACGGACCGGATCCGATCTGTTCGGGGATCTGCTTGTCCGGCGGCGTCTCGGCGAGACGCTTCGGCATCATGAAGGCGACGCGCGAAGACGGCTTGCCGATCGACTCGAGCACCAGGCCATAGGGCTCTTTCAGCTTCAGCGTGATGGTTTTCGGATCGGTCGCCTCGATGCTCGCAGTGAACTGCATCATCTGCTGGCCCATGCCGTCGACGGCGGCCCAGCGCTTCAGCGAGGCAACGCAGTCCTCCGCGGTCACCGGCGTGCCGTCATGCCATTTCAGGCCGTCGCGCAGCGTGAAGGTATAGGTGAGCTTGTCGTCGGAGATCTTCCAGTCCGCCATCTGCGGCTGGATCTTGAAATTCGCATCTGTCGCGATCAGCGTGTCGTAGACCATGTAGCCATGGTCACGCGTGATGTAGGCGGTGGTGAAGATCGGATCGATGATGCGCAGATCCGAATGCATCACCGCGGTGATGGTCTTGCCGGCCGCAAACACCGGCGAGGCCATCGCCGTCGAAAGCGCGACGACCGACAGCGCAAGTATGGAGGCGAACGCGCGACGCCCCCGGCGCATCAAGCTCAACATAGAAAGTTTCTCCTGACGTGAAACTGTTCAAAGGCAGGTTATTGGTTGAGCATCAGGTTCGTTCTTTGGGCGAACTAACCTCATGCAACGCCTTTATCTTTCGAGACTTGCAGACAGTGTTGAGCGCGTCAATCCGGTTTCGGTGCAGCCCACGGCGTCGTACGTACGGGCTCCACAAAGATCGGTTTGGCTCTACAACGCTCTCCGCTTGTCCTGCCGGCGCTGATGCAATGCGCGTTCCATCTTTCGAATCTTGGGAGACATCGAGATGAATCCAGCCAATCTTCCCTTCGATTCCGAAACCATGCTCGAGGGCCTGCGCACCTGGGTCGAATGCGAGAGCCCGACCTGGGACGCCGGCGCCGTCAATCGCATGCTCGATATCGCAGCGCGGGATATGGCCGTCATGGGTGCGACCATCGAGCGCATTGCCGGCCGTCAGGGCTTCGGCGGCGTCATCCGCGCGCGTTTCCCGCACCCCAAGCAGGGCGAACCGGGCATTCTGATCGCCGGACACATGGATACCGTCCACCCGGTCGGCACCATCGAGAAGCTGAAATGGCGGCGCGAGGGCAACAGATGCTACGGTCCCGGCATCTGCGATATGAAGGGCGGCAACTATCTCTCCCTGGAGGCGATCCGCCAGTTGGCACGCGCGTCCTTCACTACGCCCCTGCCGATCACCGTGCTGTTCACGCCGGACGAGGAAGTCGGAACGCCCTCGACGCGCGACATCATCGAGGCGGAAGCCGCGCGCAACAAATACGTGCTGGTGCCCGAGCCCGGTCGCGCCGACAACGGCGTCACCACCGGACGTTACGCCATCGCGCGATTCAATCTGGAAGCGACGGGACGACCGAGCCACGCAGGCGCAACGCTGTCGGCGGGACGGTCGGCCATCCGCGAGATGGCGCGGCAGATTCTCGCGATCGAGGCGATGACGACCGAAGACTGCACCTTCTCCGTCGGAATCGTGCATGGCGGCCAATGGGTCAATTGCGTTGCCACGACCGCCACGGGCGAAGCGCTCTCCATGGCCAAGCGTCAGGCCGATCTCGACCGCGGCGTCGAGCGGATGCTGGCGCTGTCGGGCACGAGCAATGAGGTGGCCTTCAAGGTCACGCGCGGAGTGACGCGGCCGGTATGGGAGCCGGACGCCGGCACCATGGCACTGTACGAAAAGGCGCGAGGCATCGCCAAATCGCTCGGCGCGGAATTACCGCATGCGAGTTCCGGCGGCGGTTCCGACGGCAACTTCACCGGCGCGATGGGCATCCCGACTCTCGACGGCCTGGGCGTGCGCGGCGGCAATGTCCACACGCTCGAAGAGTATATCGAGGTCGAGAGTCTGGTCGAACGCGGCCGCCTGATGGCGGGACTGTTGGCCACCCTGGAGTGATCGCCAAGTCATTCTGTAGGGCGGACAAAGGGCACTTGCGCCGTGCCCACCACCTCTCTCGGATCGCAACGAAGGGTGGGCACGCATCAGCCTTTTTTCGAGCTAAGGGCGGACAAGCCGCATCGCCCACCCCTACGAAGACTGGCCGCACTGCAAAAACTGTGACCCTGATGGCACGGGAATTGCTGAAATGTTAGGCTGGTGGCAGAACGGGCGATCAC
This sequence comes from Bradyrhizobium sp. UFLA06-24, assembly GCF_054967145.1. Classification (NCBI taxonomy): domain Bacteria; kingdom Pseudomonadati; phylum Pseudomonadota; class Alphaproteobacteria; order Hyphomicrobiales; family Nitrobacteraceae; genus Bradyrhizobium; species Bradyrhizobium sp. UFLA06-24. The sequence goes on along the minus strand of NZ_JADFUE010000029.1, from coordinate 13,299 downwards.
CGCTGCCGCCGATTTGACTCTAATCTGACGGATCCAACTTGCTCGGATATCTCCTTCGCCGAATCTTCGCCGCCGTGCCCGTGATGGGCGTCGTCGCCCTGTTCGTATTCCTGCTGCTACGGCTGACGCCGGGCGATCCCGCCGCGATCCTCGCCGGCGACAATGCGACGCCGGAACGGCTGGAGCGTATCCGCACCTCACTCGGTCTCAACGAGCCCTTGATCGTCCAGTTCATCACCTGGGTGAACAAGCTGCTGCACGGCGATCTCGGTACCTCGCTGATCTCCAACCTGCCGGTCATGAAGATGATCGGCCAGCGCGTCGAGCCGTCGATATCGATCGCGCTGTCGACCATCATTCTCGCCGTCGTCGTCGCCGTGCCGCTCGGCGTCATCGCGGCCTGGAAGCACGGCACCTGGATCGATCGCTTCGTGATGGGCCTGTCCGTGCTCGGCTTCTCGGTGCCGGTGTTCGTGGTCGGCTATGTCCTGATCGAGGTGTTTGCGATCGACCTGCGCTGGTTGCCGGTGCAGGGCTTCAAGAGCATATCGGCCGGCTTCGGTCCGTTCCTCGAGCGCATCATTCTGCCGACCTGCGCGCTCTCCTTTATCTATATCGCGCTGATCGCGCGCATGACGCGCGCGGCGATGCTCGACGTGCTCGGTGAAGACTACGTGCGAACGGCGCGCGCCAAGGGCATCAACGAGGTCGCCGTGATGATGCGGCATGCGCTGCGCAACGCCGCGGTGCCCGTGATCACCGTGATCGGCACCGGTTTTGCGCTGCTGATCTCCGGCGTCGTCGTCACAGAGAGCGTGTTCAACATCCCCGGCATCGGCCGCCTCACGGTGGATGCGGTGCTGGCGCGCGACTATCCAGTGATCCAGGCGATGATCCTGCTGACCTCGCTGATCTACGTCGTCGTCAACCTTCTGATCGACGTCGCCTATACGCTGCTCGATCCCCGTATCAGGTACTGAGGCAAGGAAGAACAACCATGACGGTCGATAGCCTTCCCCAGTCCTCCATTCCGATCACGTCGCCGCTGAGGCCGCGCCTCGGATTCCTCACCTCGACGCCGATCATCACGGCGGCCACGATCCTGCTCACGCTGATCGTGCTGATCTCGATCCTGGCGCCGCTGATCGCGCCGCATGATCCGATCCAGCTTGCGCCCTCGCAGCGGCTCAAACCATCGTCCGCGCAGTTCCTGCTCGGCACCGACCCCTATGGCCGTGACCTGTTGTCGCGCGTCATCTATGGCGGCCGCATCTCGCTGCTGATCGGCATCGGTTCGGCGATCTTCTCGATCGCCATCGGGCTTGCGATCGGGCTGGTCTCCGGCTTCTTCAAGCTGGTCGATTCGGTGATGATGCGCATCATGGACGGCCTGATGGCGATGCCGAGCATCCTGCTCGCGATCGCCGTGGTGTCGTTGTCCGGCGCCAGCATCTGGACCGTGCTGATCGCGATCACCATTCCCGAAGTCCCGCGCGTGGCGCGCCTGGTACGCTCGGTCGTGCTATCCGCCCGCGAGGAGCCTTATGTGGAGGCCGCCATCTCGGTCGGATCGTCGCTGCCCAAGATCATGTGGCGGCACCTGATGCCGAATACGATCGCGCCGCTGATCGTCCAGGGCACCTATGTCTGCGCCTCCGCCATCCTCACCGAGGCCATTCTCTCTTTCCTCGGCGCGGGCATCTCGCCTGAGACGCCGACCTGGGGCAACATCATGGCCGAAGGCCGCCAGTATTTTCAGCTCAAGCCGACGCTGATCTTCTGGCCGGGCCTGTTGCTCTCGATCGCCATCCTCAGCATCAACCTGATCGGCGACGCCGCCCGCGACGCACTCGATCCCCGCATGAAGCAGCGGGAGGGGAAGTGATGCGAGTAGCCCTGTCATTCCGGGGCGCGCCCCTTGGCGCGAGCCCGGAGTCCATTTCACCTCTTGTGTTGCGGCCCGATGGATTCTCCGGTGCGCAATTGCGCACCGTAGCTCGCGCTGACGCGCGCCCCGGCATGACGAAAGACCTCGCATGACCAAAGACACCATTCTCGACATCAACAATCTCGTCGTCTCCGTCGGCAAGAAGCCGGGCGGGCCAAAGATCATCGACGGCATTTCGATCCAGGTGCGCGAAGGCGAGACGCTGTGCCTCGTCGGCGAGAGCGGCTCGGGCAAGTCGGTGACCTCGCTCACCACGATGGGCCTCTTGCCAAAGGGCACGCTGGTTCCGACGGGCGGAAGCGTGAAGCTCGTCGGCGAGGAGATCCTCACCGCGACCGACCGCCGCCTGCGCCAGTTGCGCGCGACGAAGATGGCCATGATCTTCCAGGAGCCGATGACCGCGCTCAATCCGGTCGTGCCGGTCGGCCGCCAGATCGACGAGGTCTTGCGCGCCCATACCGACCTCGATGCCAGAGCGCGCAAGAAGCGCATTCTCGATATGATGGAGCAGGTCCACCTGCCCCAGGTCGAGCGCATCTTCGCCTCCTACCCGCACCGCCTCTCCGGCGGCCAGCGCCAGCGCATCATGATCGCGATGGCGCTGGTGCTGGAGCCCAAGCTCCTCATCGCCGACGAGCCGACCACCGCGCTCGACGTCACCACGCAGAAGCAGATTCTGTCCCTGATCCGCGAGCTGCAGCGCGATCATGGCACCGCCGTGCTGTTCATCACCCATGACATGGGCGTGGTCGCCGAGATCGCCGACCGCGTCGCGGTGATGCGGCAGGGCCGCCTGGTCGAAACCGGCCAACTCGAGACCGTGTTGCGCAATCCCAGCATGGATTACACCCGCAACCTGCTCGCCTCCGTCCCGAGCCTGGTGCCGCGGCCGCCGCGCGAGGAGAGCCGCGAGCCGATCGTGCTGGAGGCCAACGACCTCAGCAAGATCTACAAGGAACGCGCCTTCTTCGGCAAAGGCCGCGAGGTCGTCGCCGCCGACAAGGTGACGCTGACACTGCGCAAGGGCCGCACGCTCGGCATCGTCGGCGAAAGCGGCTCGGGCAAGTCGACGGTGGCGCGCTGCATCGTGCGCCTGATCGATCCGACCTCCGGCGGTGTGCGCCTGTCCGGCCGCGAGATCTCGGACATCTCGCGCCGCCTGCTGCAGCCGCACCGGCAGAAGATCCAGATCGTGTTTCAGGATCCGTACCGCTCGCTCAACCCGCGCGTCAGCGTCGGCGAGAGCATCGCGGAGGGCCCGATCAATTACGGCATATCGCATGCCGACGCGATGAAGCGGGCCCGCGAATTGCTCGAGCTGGTCGGCCTGCCGGCCGACGCTGTGTCGCGCTATCCGCACCAGTTCTCCGGCGGCCAGCGCCAGCGCATTGCCATTGCGCGTGCGCTCGCGCTCGATCCCGACGTGCTGGTGGCGGACGAAGCGGTCTCCGCGCTCGACGTCTCCGTGCAGGCGCAGGTGCTGGACCTGCTCGACGAGATCCAGAAGCGGCTCGGCATCGCCATCCTGTTCATCACCCACGATCTGCGTGTCGCAGCGCAAATCTGCGACGAGGTCGTGGTGATGCAGCACGGGCGCGTCGTCGAACAGGGGCCGGCGGCGGAGGTGTTGACGCACCCGCAGGAGGCCTACACCAGGGCGTTGCTGGATGCGGCACCCGGCCGCAACTGGGATTTTGCGAATTTCCGGCCGGTGTCGGAGGGCGTGGGGGCGAGCGCGTAGGTCTTCCCTCTCGTCATTGCGAGCGCAGCGAAGCAGTCCAGACTTCCTCCGCGGAAAAGACTCTGGATTGCTTCGCTGTGCTCGCAATGACGGTGTGCGCGGCACACATTCCCAAAACGTCTTGACCCCATGCATTGCGCGATTGCTTCCCGCCTTGCTCTCACTGCAAGGCCATGGCTAATTTCGCGCACCCTTGATTGATCGGACTTGCTTTGATGACACGCATCGCCGTCGGCGGCTTCCTGCACGAGACCAACACCTTCGCTCCGACCAAGGCGACCTTCGCCGACTTCCAGCATGGCGGCGGCTGGCCGGCGATGACGGTGGGGGCCGACGTTCTCAAGGTGATGCGCGGCATCAATGTCGGGCTGGCCGGTTTCGTCGACAGCGCGGAAGCCAACGGCTGGGAACTCGTTCCGACCATCGCCTGCGGTGCGAGCCCGTCGGCGCATGTCACCGAGGATGCGTTCGAGCGCATCGTGAAGGTGATGATCGACGGCATCGCGGCTGCCGGGCCGATCGACGCCGTCTATCTCGACCTGCACGGCGCCATGGTGACCGAGCATCTCGACGACGGCGAAGGCGAGATCTTGGCGCGCGTTCGCCGCATCATCGGCAAGGATGTTCCGCTGGTCGCAAGCCTCGACCTGCACGCCAATGTGACTCCCGCAATGATGGAACATGCGGACGCGCTGATCGCCTACCGCACCTATCCGCATGTCGACATGGCCGAGACCGGCCACGCCTGCGCAAAGCACCTCGCCCTGCTGCTGAAGACGAAGCAGCGCCTCACAAAGTCATTCCGGCAACTGCCGTTCCTGATCGCGATCAGCTGGCAATGCACCAACGACTTCCCCACCAAGGGCATTTACGAAAAGCTCGCCGCGCTGGAGAGCGATGCGGTTCCGACGCTGTCCTTCGCGCCGGGCTTCCCGGCCGCCGACTTCCGCGACTGCGGGCCGAGCGTGTTCGCCTACGGCAGGACGCAAGACGATGCGGACCGTGCCGCAGAGGCGATCGTCAAGCTGATCGAAAGTCACGAGGACGATTTCGACGGCAAGATCTGGACGCCTGACGACGGCGTGCGCCACGCCATGGAACTTGCCAAGAGCGCGAGCAAGCCGATCATCATCGCCGACACCCAGGACAATCCCGGCGCCGGCGGCGATTCCGACACGACCGGCATGCTGCGCGCGCTGGTGCGCAACAAGGCGAGCGCCGCCACCGGCGCGATCTATGATCCGGAATCCGCCAGGGCCGCGCATGCAGCCGGCGTCGGCGCCACCGTCACGCTCTCGCTCGGCGGCAAATCAGGCATTCCCGGCGACGAGCCCTATCGTGAGACCTTCGTGGTCGAAAAACTCTCCGACGGCCGTTTCATCGCGCCCGGTCCCTACTATGGCGGCCGCGAGATGGAGATGGGTCCCTCCGCGGCCTTGCGCATCGGCGACGTCCGCGTCGTCGTCTCCTCGCACAAGGCGCAACTCGCCGACCAGGCGATGTACCGCTATGTCGGCATCGAGCCGACCAGGGAGAAGATCCTGGTCAACAAGAGCTCGGTGCATTTCCGCGCCGATTTCGAACCGATCGCGGAAAAGCTGATGATCTGCGCCGCGCCCGGCGCGATGCCGGCCGATACGGCGTCCCTCCCCTGGACGCGCCTGCGTCCGGGTATCCGCATCAAGCCGAACGGCCCCGCTTTCGATCCTTCTTCATGCTAACCGGACAGGACACATGCCCACCATTGACCGCATCGACGGCTACGCCGACGAACTCACTGCCATCAGGCGCGACCTCCACGCCCATCCCGAGATCGGCTTCGAGGAAGTGCGCACCTCCGGCATCGTCGCCGACAAGCTGACGAGCTGGGGCATCGAGGTGCATCGCGGTCTCGGCGGCACCGGGGTGATCGGCGTCATCAAGGGCAAGGGTTCGGGCAGCAAGCGCATCGGGCTCCGCGCCGACATGGACGCGCTGCCGATGGAAGAGAACACCAATCTGAAATGGTCTTCGAAGATTCCCGGCCGCTTCCACGGCTGCGGTCATGACGGCCACACCACCATGCTGCTCGGCACCGCGCGCTACCTCGCCGAGACCAGGAATTTCGACGGCACCGTGCACCTGATCTTCCAGCCGGCGGAGGAAGGCCTGGGCGGCGCCCGCGCCATGATCAAGGACGGGCTGTTCGAGAAATTTCCGTGCGACGAGCTCTACGGCCTGCACAACGCGCCCGACCTCAACCACGGCGAGATCGCGATCCTGCCGGGCCCGGCGATGGCCAGCGCCGACTTCTTCGACCTCCGCATCACCGGCTACGGCGCGCATGGCGCTATGCCCGAGCGCTCCAAGGACGCGGTCGTGATCGCGACCACGCTGGCGCAGGCGATCCAGACCGTCGTCAGCCGCAACGTCGAGCCGCTGCAGGCTGCGGTGGTGTCGATCACCCAGATCCATGCCGGCTCCGCCTACAACGTCATTCCCGGCGATGCGCATCTTTGCGGCACCATCCGCACCTTCTCGAAGGAAGTCCGCACCCTGGTCAGCGAACGCATCCGCACCATCTGCGCCGGCATCGCCAGTGCCTATGAGTGCGCGATCGATGTCGACATCCGCGACACCTTCAACGTGCTGGTCAACCAGGTCGAGCAGTCCAAGGTGGTCGAGGAGGTCGCGCGCACGATCGTCGACCCCGCCAAGGTGATCACCCGCACCCAGCCGAAGATGGGCAGCGAGGACTTTGCCGACATGCTGGAGACAATTCCCGGCGCCTATTTCTGGGTCGGTCATGACGGCTCGGTTCCGGTGCACAATCCCGGCTTCGTGCTCGACGACAAGATCCTGCCGATCGGCGCCAGCATGTTCGCCCGGATCATCGAAACGCGCATGCCGGTAGGCTAGCGATGAAGAAGAGCGTCGAGGAGGCGGTCACCTCGCTGCACGATTTGTCCGCGGTCGATCTGATCGCGGGCTATCGCGCAAAGCAGTTCTCGCCGAGCGAGGTGCTGGAGGATCTGCTCGCGCATGTCGCTGCGTGGGAGCCGCATCTGAAGGCGCTCTATGCGTTCGATCCCGACGGCGCGCGCGAGGCCGCCGAGGCTTCGACGGCGCGCTGGTCCGGCGGCGAACCTTGCGGCGCGCTCGACGGCGTGCCTGTCACGGTCAAGGACAACATCGCGACCAAAGGCGTGCCGGTGCCGCTGGGAGCTGCCAGCGTCAAGCTCGTGCCGGCGGAGAAGGATGCCCCGCCCGCCGCGCGGCTGCGCGAGTCAGGCGCGATCATCTTCGCCAAGACCACCATGCCCGATTACGGCATGCTGTCGTCGGGGCTCTCTTCGTTCCACGCGCTCGCGCGAAATCCCTGGGACCTCACCAAAAATCCCGGCGGCTCCAGCGCCGGTGCGGGCGCCGCGGCCGCAGCCGGCTACGGTCCGCTGCATCTCGGCACCGATATCGGCGGCTCGGTGCGCCTGCCGGCCGGTTGGTGCGGCCTCGTCGGCCTGAAGCCGAGCTTCGGACGCGTGCCGATCGACCCCAGCTATGTCGGCCGCGTCGCCGGCCCGATGACCCGCACGGTCGACGACTGCGCGCTGATGATGAGCGTGATCGCAAAGCCCGACAGGCGCGACGGCATGAGCCTGCCCGCCGAGCCGCTGAACTGGAAGGGTCTCGAGAAGTCCCCGCGCAAACTCCGCATCGGCCTGATGCTCGATCCCGGCTGCGGCCTGGCGCTGGAGAAGCCGGTGCGCGAAGTGGCGGTGAAGGCCGCGAAGGCTTTCGAGTCCGCAGGCGCCGTCGTCGCCGAAGTCGACGGCATCCTCACGCGCGAGATGCTCGACGGCCTCGACAATTTCTGGCGCGCGCGGATGTGGGACGATCTGTCCAAGCTGACGCCGGCCGAACAGGCAAAGGTGCTGCCCTACATCTTCAAATGGGGAGAATCCGGCGCGAAGCTCTCCGGCGTCGACGTGATCCGCGGCTTCAACCAGACCATGGCGATCCGCGCAGCTGCGTCCAAGCTGTTCTGCGAGCTCGATTACGTGATCTCGCCGACCGCACCGAACGTGAACTATCCGGCGGATTGGGCCTCGCCGACCAACGATCCCATGAAGCCGTTCGAGCACATCGCCTATACCGTTCCGTGGAATATGTCGGAGAACCCTGCGGTCTCGATCAATGGCGGGTTCGACGCCAAGGGTTTTCCCATCGGCCTGCAGATCGTCGGCCGCCGCTTCGACGATATCGGCGTGCTCGGCATGGCCAAGGCGTTCGAAGGCCTGCGCGGAGCGCAGCGGCCCTGGCCGAAGCCGCCGCGCAACTAACTCCGCTCGTCATTCCCGGGCGCCCTCTTGGCGCAAGCCCGGAATCCATTCATCGGCACAAGTGGTGTGGATAAATGGATTCCGGGCTCGCCCTTCGCGTGCCCCGGAATGACGTGCTAGAGAGAACGATAAAGATCCAGGGAAGGAAACCACTCATGGCGTATGAGACGATCAAATACGAGGTCGCCGAGCAGATCCTCACCATCACGCTGAACCGGCCCGACAAGCTCAACGCCTTCAACGCGCAGATGCAGGCAGAATTGATCGACGCCTTCGACGCCGCCGACAAGGACGACAATGTCCGCGCCGTCATCGTCACCGGAGCCGGACGCGGCTTTTGCGCAGGCGCGGATCTCTCCTCCGGAGCCGATACGTTCGATCGCGACGCGCGGCGTGGGCCGGTGAAGCGCTTTGCCGACGGCAAGATCGATTACAGCGATCCGCAGGTGCGCGATGGCGGCGGCCAGGTCACCTTGCGCATCTTCAAGTGCCTCAAGCCGGTGATCGCCGCGGTGAACGGCCCCGCCGTCGGCATCGGCGTCACCATGCAGCTCGCGATGGATATTCGCATCGCATCTGAAGCGGCGCGCTTCGGCTTCGTGTTCTCCCAGCGCGGCATCGTGCCGGAGGCGGCCTCGAGCTGGTTCCTGCCGCGCATCGTCGGCATCTCGCAGGCGCTGGAATGGTGCTATTCAGGCCGCGTCTTCCCGGCTCAGGAAGCGCTCGCCGGCCGCCTCGTCAGCAAGGTCGTCGCCCCCGACGATCTCTTGCCGACCGCCCGCGCGCTAGCGAAGGAATTCGCAGCCAAAACCGCGCCGGTGTCGATCGCGCTGATCCGCCAGATGATGTGGCGCATGATGGGCGCCGACGATCCCATGGAAGCCCACAAGGTCGACAGCCGCGGCATCTACGCCCGCGGCCGCTCGGACGACGTGAGGGAAGGCGTGGTGTCGTTCCTGGAGAAGCGGCCGGCGCAGTTCAAGAACAAGGTTTCCAGCGACATGCCGGATTATTTCCCGTGGTGGACCGAGCGGGAGTACAAATAGCGCGTTTTCGAACCTATGCCGCCTTGATCGCGCCGATGAAGGTCTCGACGAACTGACGCATGCTTTCCGACTGTCGCGTCAGTTCCTCGGAAGCATCGAAAACTTCGCCCGCGGCGGCACTGGACTCGCTCGATCCAAGCTTGACGCTCTGGATGCTCTGGGAAATCTCTCCGGTCCCCCGCGCGGCCTCCTGAACGTTGCGGGCGATTTCCCGTGTGGCGGCGTCCTGCTCGACGACCGCAGCGGCGATAGAAGCCGTGATCTCGTTGATCTCTTCGATCGTGACGGTGATGCCGTGAATTGCGCTCAGCGCCTGTTCGGACGTCGTCTGGATCGCGGTGATCTGGCTGCGGATATCGTCTGTCGCTTTGGATGTCTGTTCGGCGAGGCTTTTGACCTCGCCTGCGACGACTGCAAATCCCCTGCCCGCGTGACCGGCCCGGGCCGCCTCGATCGCCGCATTCAACGCCAGCAGATTCGTCTGCCTCGCGATCTCGTTGATCAGCGTCAGCACGTCGCCGACCGATGCAGCGGCCGATGACAGGCTCTTGACCGTTTCGTTCGTACGGCGGCCGTCGACGGCTGCTTTCTGCGCGATCTCGGCCGATTGCGTCACACGCCGGCCGATCTCGGCGACCGAATTGGACAGTTCCTCGGTGGCTGCCGCCACGGTCTGCATGTTGGTGGAGGCGACCTCCGTCACATCGGCCACGCCGGCCGCTTCGTCGCTGGTCCGACCTGCGGACTTGTTCATCCTTGCCGCCGTCGCCTCGAGCTGCGATGAGGCGGAAACGACGGTTTCGATCACCTCGGCGACGTCGGTATTGAAGCGATCCGTGAGCTCGCCGATGCGCGTTGCGCGCGCGGCGCGCTGCGCGATGGCCTCGCGTTCCCGCGCGTTGAGCTCGACGGTGCGGACCAGATTGTCCTTGAAGAACTGGACGGCGCGCGCCATCGCGCCGATCTCGTCGCCCCGATCGGTCGCATCGACCTGCTGATCGAGCTTGCCGCCGGCAAGCTGGCTCATGGCGTTGGCCAGCTGACCGATCGGCGCCGTGATGCTCCGCGCCATCATCGAAACCGCCGCCATGCTGGTCAGCAGCGCCAGCAGGGCAAGCCCGGTCACCAGGCCAAGGCTGAAGGTGGCACCGTTCTTTTTCTTGGCCATCAGGTCGGCCAGATCGGTGACCAAGCCATCCTCCACCTTCTTCATCAGGTCGATCCGAACCGTCGCGGCATCGAACCAGGTCTTGCTGTCGAGCGAACCGAACTCCCCGGCAAGCCCGCCTCGCTCGACCACTCTGCGCATGCTCTCGAACCTGTCGACCGCCGGCCCGGACAGTTGCGAATTGAGCAGCTCCCTGGCGGGAGCGGATGCAACCGCACGTAACGACGCGAAGAAACTGTCCTGTGCCGCGGCAAGGCCGATCGCCCGGACGTAGGCCTGTGGCTCGAAACGACCGGCGGCAATCGCGCCGGCGACGGTGGCCCGTTCCAGACCGGCCCGCTCCTTGGCTTCCACCAGATTGGCATGCGCCGCGATCGACCGCGAAATCTCGTCATCCGTTGCAAGTTTGGAAATGCCCGACATCACGATGATCAGACGCCCCACGATCTCGGTGAGAGCGCCCGTTGCCGCGGCCGGAGCGATGGCCTGGCGATCGATCTGCTCGCGCAGCGTATCCAGCCGCCCGAGACTCTCCGTCGCTGCCTGACTGGTAGACGTCAGCCGGCCGCTTCTCTCCCGGGCCAGATCAGCCAGCGCTTCAAGCGCCCTTGCCCGACCGGCATCCGTGCGACCACGCTGCTGCAGCAGTTCGGCCCCCAACTGTCCGCCCTTGCTGCTCAGAAAGGTCAACGACAGGCCGCGCTCGCGTTGGAGCTCGTGGACCAGGCCGCTCAACTTGCCGACCCCGTCCACGACCGGCTGCATCTCCGCCATTTCCGAGCGCACGGCCCATTTCGCGGAAATCTCGTAGAGCGCCATCATGGCGAGCGTCGCGAGGGGCAGCAGCGCCGCCAGAGCGATGCGGTGGAGTATTCTTGTGTTCTTGAACATCAACCGAGTTCACATTGCGCACTCGTGATAGGATAAGACTGGTAAAGAAAACGCGTTACGCGAGCGACCAAAGCTTGAGCGGTACCTGCTCACGAATGCGGCAGACCCGGTCAGTCCATCACCAGCGCCACGCGCCCGATCGCCTTTCGCTCGATCAACAGCCGCATCGCCTTCGCACAGTCCTGCAGCGGCAGGCGATGCGAGACGTTCGGGCGCAGTTTACCCTCCTCCGCCCATTGCAGCAGTGCCTTCAGCCTGACCTCACCGAGCTTCGGATTCCTGCGCACGGCTTCGCCAGCACGGACGCCGAGCACGCTGGCGCCCTTGATCAGCAGCAAATTGGTCTTCGCCGAACCGATGCCGGCGGTGAAGCCGATCACCAGCAGCCGTGCGCCCCAGGCGATGCAACGCATCGAGTCTTCGAAAACCTGGCCGCCGACCGGATCGAACACGACGTCGGCGCCGCGGCCGTCGGTGATGCGCTTGACCGCCTCGCGAAACGGCTCGCGGTCGTAGCGGACGAGATGATCGGCGCCGCGCGACTTTGCGATCGCCAGCTTCTCGTCGCTGGACGCGGTCGCGATCACGGTGGCACCCAGCATCTTGCCGAGCTCGACCGCTGCAAGACCAACGCCGCCACCGGCACCGTGGACCAGCAGCACCTCGCCAGGCTCGACCCGGCCGCGCTCGATCAGCGCATGATAGGCGGTGCCGTGACCGGCGAGATAGGTCGCAGCTTCCGCATAGTCGAAGGTCGACGGCTTCGGGGTGAGCTGCGACGGCGTCACCACCACCTCATCGCTGAAAGCGCCGTGGCGCATTTTCACGATCACCTTGTCGCCGACGGCAGCGCCCCTCGCCTCCGCGCCGACCTCGATGACGTCGCCGGCGGCTTCCATGCCGGGCGTGAACGGCAGCTCCGGCTTGAGCTGATAGTCGCCGGCCGCCATCAGCACATCAGGGAAATTCAGCCCGGCGGCGCGGATCGCGACGCGGACCTCGCCTGGCTTCAAGGAACGCGACGGAATTTCTTCCAGCCGCAACATTTCGGGCGCGCCGAGCGCGCGGCAGACGACAGCTCGTACCATCAGGCCGCGCTTGCCCTGTTGCGCAGCAACGCCTCGCGGATCAGCGGCAGGCGGTCATTGCCGAAATACATGTCGGTCTTGTCGACAAAAATGGTTGGCGAGCCGAAGCCGCCGCGTGCGACGACCTCTTCCGTGTTGGCCTTGAGCTGATCCTTGATGCCCTGCTCGGAAATGCCGGCAAAGAACTTCTGCTCGTCGATGCCGACCTTCTTGCAGATCTCCGCCAGAACCGCGTCCTGCGAAATGTCCTTGTCGTCGCCCCAATAGGACTTGAACACTGAAGTCGCGAACGGCACCATCTCCTTCCCCAGCCAAATGCAGCCGCGCATCGCCTTGACGCTGTTCACCGGGAACACCGTCGGCGGCATCTTGATCGCAAGACCCGCCGAGCGCGCCCAATCCTGAAGATCCTTCTTCATGTAGCGCGCCTTCAGCGGCACCGGTTTCTCACGTTGCGCATAGACGCTGGGATTGACCGTATTGAAGATGCCGCCGACCAGGATCGGCCGCCAGATGATCTCCGCACCGAGCTCTTTCGCCAGCGGCTGGATGTTGTGGAAAGCGAGATAGGTCCAGGGGCTGGAGCAGTCGAAGAAGAATTCGATCATGGCGATTTCCTTTGCTTGTATTCGGCACGCTCTATCCTCCGTCATTGCGAGCACAGCGAAGCATCCAGACTGCGCCGCGGAAAGATCTGGATTGCTTCGTCGCAAGGGCTCCTCGCAATGACGACGGGACGAGCAGCCTACTTCCTTCCCAAAACTTCCTTAGCCCGCTGGCCAAACATGATCTTGCGTGATTCCTCGTCGAACGGCTCTTTGACGAATTTTCCGATCGCGAGCCCGGCCTGCACCTGCGGCCGCGCGCGTACCTCGGCGTACCAGCGCTTGACGTTCGGATAGTCGTCGAGCGTAAAGCCTTGCGCCTTGTGGGTCATGGTCCAGGGGAAACAGGCGATGTCGGCGATGGAATAGCCGCCGGCGACATAGGCGCCGGTCTTGGCGAGCTGGCGATCGAGCACGCCATAGAGCCGCGCCGCCTCGTCGCGATAGCGCTCGATCGCGTAGGGAATCTTCTCGGCCGCATAGAGCGCGAAAT
>NZ_JADFUE010000028.1:0-87004 GCF_054967145.1 Bradyrhizobium sp. UFLA06-24 | reverse complement strand
CTGCGATACGCTCCCGCAGCGAGATCGGCTGGATGGCCTTCGTCACGCTGTTCGTCTTCGTGATCTGGATGTATCAGGTGCGGCTGTTGATCGCCCTGCTGCTCGGCCTGCACGCCTCCTTCTCGAGCCTGCAGGAATTCATCACGGTGGTGCTGACGACCAATGAGGGGCTGATGTTCCTCGCCATCGGCAACGCGGTTGGCGCCGTGTTGTCGCTGATCTTGTTCTCGCTGACCGTAGTGTCGTTTCCGCTGCTGCTCGACCGCGAGGTCGATTTCGTCACGGCGATGGTGACGAGCGTGCGCGCCGTGGTGACCAGCCCGCTGCCGATGATCTGCTGGGCCGCGGTGATCGTGATGCTGCTGATCGTCTCGGCGCTGCCCTATTTCCTCGGGCTGATCGTGACGCTACCGGTGCTCGGGCACGCGACGTGGCATCTTTACCGGCGGCTGGTGGTGCCGCTGCCGTAGTGCCGCAGGGTGGGCAAAAGCGAAGCGTGCCGACGCCTTTCTATCGGATGCGAAGACGTGGGCACGGCGCGTTGCGCCATTGCCCACCCTACGATACTGCCGGCATAGTCGTCATTCCGGGGCGCCGAAGGGCGAACCCGGAATCCATTGATCCGCCAACTCTGCTGCGCGATGGATTCCGGGCCCGCGCTTCGCGCGTCCCGGAATGACCAGTGCACCTACGGCGTCTTGATGCCCATGGCCTTCAGCGCGTCCAGCATGCGCTGCGGCGGTCCGAGCCTGACGGCGAGTGGCTTGCCGGTTTCCAGCACGCTCTTGAGGCTCGAGAGGATCGCGGGCCAGCCCGAGCGCCCGCCGGACAGGATATCGTCGCTGAGCTCGCGGTCGTGGCCTTCGCTCATCGTGAGCCTGACAGCATCGCCGACCGGCTCGATGTCGTAGGTGACGAGGGTCGGGCCCAGCTTCTCGATCAATTCCGGCCAGTTGACGTTGAAGGTCACCGCGAGCTTGCGCGGCGGATCGTAGGCGAGCACTTCTCCGCTGATGTGCAATGCGCCGTCGGGCGTACGAACGGCGAAGGCGCCGCCCAGCCGGGGCTCGACCTCGACGGCATTGCCGAAGAAATATCGCCTGCTGAACTCCGCCGAGGTCAGCGCTTCCCAGACCTTCTCCGGCGTCGAGGCAATGTAGATGGTGTAGACCGTGAGCGGCCTGAACTGATCGAGCTTCATTTTGCGTCGAACCCCTTGTTGAGCGCCGTGCGCGGAATGGCGAGCACCTGGCCGCGCTCCAACAGGCTCTTGAGTCCGGACAGGATCGCCGGCCAGCCATTGGAGACGGCGCCGAGATATTTGCCGCCCTCGACAAAGCCGCCGTGCAACACGGTCAAACGCACGAGCGAGCCGAACGGTTCGATGGTGAAGACCACGCGCGAGATCGGTTCGCCGCGTAGCTCCTCGTATTTGTGATGCTTGAAGCTGTAGGACAGGCGCCGCGGCGGATCAGCCTCCAGGATCTCGCCTGAGTCGGTCACTTCCCCGTCGAGTGCGAGCGCGAAGGGCGAGCCGACCTTCCAGTCGGAGCGGACCTCGGCGCCGAACCAGTATTGCCTGGTGAATTCGCTCGACGTCAACGCCTGCCACAGCTTTTCCGGCGTGGTCTCGATGTAGGTGACATAGACGAATTGCGGTTTACTCATCACGCTTCTCCAGCTGTCGTTTCAATTCGCTCAGTGCGGCGAGCTTGCCGCGCTCGAATTTCCTGATCCAGCGCTCGCCGATCTGGTGGATCGGCACCGGGTTGAGATAGTGCAGCTTCTCGCGACCATGCTTGATGGTCGTGACCAGATTGGCCTCCTCCAGGATGACCAGATGCTTGGTCACCGCCTGCCGCGTCATCGCGAGGCCTTCGCAGAGTTCGTTGAGTGTTTGGCCGTTCCTGGCGTGAAGCCTGTCCAGCAGCGACCGTCGCGACGCATCGGCAAGCGCTTTGAAGACCTCATCCATGAAAGCGATAATAGGCAACCAAATGGTTGCATGTCAAGATGGTGTCTTGGGCGCGTGGGAGTGGCTGTGCTAGCCTTGACGCTCAGCCAACGCAGATTGGTTCCGGGAGGACTTTGATGTTCCGTTGCGTCCTGACTGCTGCCGCCCTCATTCTTTTCGCCGGCAGCACTTCCGTTCACGCCCAGAAGCAAACGATCGGCGCGCCGCCCGAGGCGTCCAACATGAAGCTGGTGGGCAGCAACGATCTGCAGGCGCGCAGTGCCTATCAGCCGACCATCCACCATCAGGGCGACCGCTGGATCGCCTATATCGGCCATCACGGCGGCACCGATGATGTGCCTGCTCCCGTCAATCCGATGACGGGGCAAGCGGAGCCGAACGGGACCTCGATCGTCGACGTCACTGATCCCGCGCATCCAAAATATCTCAAGCATCTGCCGGGGCAGGAGGGCAAATACGAATCCGGCGGCGCGCAGATGGTGCGGGTCTGCGACGGCAAGACCGTGCCGAAGGGCGATCCCAACGCGGTCTACATGCTGCGCACCTTCGGCAGCGAGGCGCATGAGATCTGGAACGTCGCCGATCCCGCAAACCCCGTGCTGCTCACGCGCCTCGGCGGCTTGAAGGACACGCACAAGAGCTGGTGGGAATGCGACACCGGCATCGCCTATCTCGTCTCGGGTGCGCCGGAGTGGCGCACGCGGCGCATGACGCAGGTCTATGATCTGTCCGACCCCGCCCATCCGCAGAAGATCCGCGACTTCGGCCTGCCCGGGCAGGAGCCGGGATCGACCGGCGCGGTGCCGACCGAATTGCACGGGCCGATCTCGACGGGGCCCAATGGCAATCGCGTCTATTTCGGCTACGGCACCAACAAGGGCGGCATCCTGCAGATCGTCGATCGCGACAAGCTCCTGCACGGGCCGAAGGAACCGACACCGGACAATCTGCGCTCTCCCGAAATCTCGCGGCTGCCGATGTCGGCGTTCAACGGCGCGCACACCACCTTTCCGATGCTCGACATGCCCGTGGCGGAGTTCGCCGAGGACAAGGAGGGCAAGACGCGCGACATCGTCATGATCGTCGACGAGGCCATCCTGAACGAATGCGGCGAGGCGCGGCAGATGGTGTGGTTCGCGGACGTCACCACCGAGACGCGGCCGATGATCATTTCGAGCTACACGGTGCCCGAGGCAAGCGGGCAGTTCTGCCAGCGCGGCGGCCGGTTCGGTTCGCATTCCTCGAACGAGAGCATGGCGCCGGTCTATTACAGGAAGATGGCCTTCATCGCCTTCTTCAATGCCGGCGTGCGCGCGCTCGACATCCGCGACCCCTATCATCCCAAGGAGGTCGGCTATTTCATTCCTGCCATCACGCCGGCGACCGACAAGCGCTGCATTCCGGTCGAGGGCGGCGAGCGCTGCAAGGTCGCGATCCAGACCAACAATGTCGAGACCGACGACCGCGGCTATATCTACATCGTCGATCGCGCCAACACCGGCTTGCACATTCTCGAACTGACCGGGGCCGCGCGCGCCGTGGCCGGCCTTCCGAAGAATTGACGATGCGGCGCGTGGCGACAACGGCGGCGGCGGTGATCGCGCTCGGCGCGACCGGCGTCGGCGCATATCAGCTGGCGCCGCAGCCAGCGACAGTTTCGGCACATTGGCGCGAGATCGCCTGGCCGTTTCCGCGCGACGGGTGGCCTGCGGGCCGCGCCTTTCGCTGTGAGGGCGGGGCCTGCGACGGCGCCGCGCTCTATCTCCGCGCCAAGCGTGGCTTCTGCAATTGCGACAGCGGCGTCGCCGATGACGACGAGGTCGATCGCGTCGCCGATATCGACCTGATCACCCCGCGCTTCAGGCCGACTGCGCCGGGCGAGCTGGTGCATGTCGGTGAGATGCACGGTCGCGCGCGGGCCTATAATCTCGCGACATATGATGGCGCCGGTCACGCCGCGGTCGGCATTGCCGTGTCCCGGCGCTGCGATCTCTTTGTCGCGGCCGCACAAGGGCGCGGCGATGCCGGCGCGATGCAGCAGGCGGCGCTCGCGTTTCTGGAGACGCTGGACATCAAATCGTGGGCGATGGCCGCGCTGGACGGAAAGTGAGTGCCATGCATTAATGACCGCGAACCGCTTCGAGCTTCGAGTCCTCGCCATGATGTCCATGCAAGCCTATTTCGCCTTCGTCGCCGCCTGCATTGCGCTCGCGCTGCTGCCGGGGCCCATCGTCACGCTCGTCATCGCCAACGGCCTTCGCCACGGCACGCGCGCGGCGCTGACCAACGTCGCCGGCGCGCAAGCGGGCCTTGCCATCGTCATCGGCATCGTCGCGATCGGCCTGACCTCGCTGATGTCGACCATGGGCTACTGGTTCGACTGGGTCCGCTTTGCCGGCGCGGCGTACCTGGTGTGGCTCGGCATCAAGCTGATCCGGGCACCGATCGAAGGCGTCAAGGTCGACGAGCCGCCGGCCCCGCCGCGCGGCGGATTCTTTCTCCAGGGTTTCCTGGTGCTGCTGTCCAACCCCAAGGTGCTGGTGTTCTTCGGCGCCTTCATTCCGCAGTTCATGGACATGAACCAGCCGCACGTTCCGCAAGTGGCGCTGCTGGGCGTCACCTTCATGGTCACCGCCGTGATGACGGACGCGCTCTACGCGATCGCCGCCGGCCGCGCCCGAAAATTCTTCTCGGCGCGCCGCACCCGCCTGATGTCGCGCATCTCCGGCGGCTTCATGATCGGCGGCGGCATCTGGCTGGCGCTGACCCGGGCGAAATGAGCTCCCGGTTCAACCCTGATCTGCGGCGCAGCTAGTCGACGAGCCGCTGCGCTCGCAGCTCGATCTCGATCTCCGCAAAAATCCGCGCCAGCCGCTCGGCCCATTGCTGCTGGCCGGACTGATCGGCGATCAGGTCCTGCCGGATCTCGATGCCGGTATTGATGAGGCCGCGCGCCTCGCCGTGCACGGGGATGGTGTAGTCGGTGAGATCGCTCGCCGCATAGGGCTCGTTGTCGCCGACGACGAGATCGCTCTCGCTGCGCAGATGTTTCAGCAGCAGCTTCGGCAGCACGGTGTCGCGGTTGTAGAGCGCGCCGATGTGCCAGGGCCGCGCGACGCCGGCATAGACCGGCGTGAAGCTGTGCAGCGCCACCAGCACCGTCGGCCGCTTCGCGCGAAGGCGGCTGTCGATCGCGGCGTCGATGCGGTGATGATAGGGCTCGAAGATCTCGCGCCGCCTTAGCGCGCGCTCGCCGTCCGAAATGCCCTCGTTGCGCGGGATCCTCGTCGCCTCCGAGATCACGGGGATCGAGCTCGCGACGCCGGGCGGGCGGTTGCAGTCGATCACGAGCCGCGAATAGCGCTGCGCGATCAGATGGGCGTTCAGCATCTGCGCCATCCGCTCGGCGACGCCGGCGATGCCGATGTCCCAGCCGATGTGCCGCGACAGCTCGCTCTCGGGAATGCCGAGATCACCGAGTGCGCGCGGCAGGACGCGGCCGTAATGGTCCGACGTGAGCAGGAAAGGCGATGTGCCCTCCGCATTCACCTCATGCACTGGCGGAACATCGCCCTCGCCAAGCAGGTGATCGGTCGTCTCGGCCGTGTGCAGGTCCATCCTGATTGCCTATCAAACGATAATCTGTCTAAACGGAGTAACCCCATTGCACCGGCGCCGCAACGTCAGGACAACATGAGCTTCGATCGTCTCTTCGTCTACGGCACCCTGATGCGCGGCTTCGACCATCCGATGGCGCGGCTCTTGGCGCAGCATGCGGATTTCCTCGGCGAAGCGACGTGCCGTGGCCGGCTCGTCCTCGTGAAGCATTATCCGGGATTGCTGCTGTCGGACGCCGCATCTGACCTCGTTCATGGCGAGCTGTTCCGCTTGCGGGCAGGCGATGAGCTGCTGCGCGAGCTCGACATGTACGAGGCCTGCGGCGAGGGCTTTCCGGAGCCGACCGAATATCTGCGCCGGCTGATCGACGTGACAGGCGCTGATGGCACGACGTCGCCGGCCTGGACCTATGTCTACAACTGGCCGGTGACTGATCTGCCGCACATCGAGTCCGGCCGCTTTCTCGAGCATTAAGCCTGATCCGGAAAAGTGCGCAGCGGTTTTCCGACAAGATCATGCTCAAATAAGAGCTTAAAGCGCGATCTCATCGCGCTTTAAGCCGACAGCACTTCCTTCACCACGCGCAAATCGACTTCGCGCTCGACATAGCTCCATTCCTCGGTCCGCCGGAGCATGCCGACCAGCTCCTCGAACAGCGAGGCGTGCGCAGGGGCGAACTCGAACCAGGTCAGGAAATCGAAGGGCTCGCCGAGGTCGCGGCAGTGGTAGAGCTGGCGCGCGATGGCGGGCAGGAAACGAAGGCTGCTCGCGATGTGGTGCGACTTGTCTTCGAAGATCTTGCGCCGCTCCTCCTGGGTCAGGTCCCACCAGGCCTGCGACTTGCGGATCGGGATCAGCGCCGCGCTGGTCGCCTCCAGCCGGCCGAGGCCGGCCTGCACACTCTCGAGCTGCTGCTTCTCGGGTCGCTCGGTGTAGCGCAGATTGCTGGGCAAGCCGACCAGCCGCCAGGCGTTGCGCGAGGGGATCAGCGGCAGCGCGACGGCCTCGCCGTCGGTCACCGACAGCGCCGGCATGAAGGGCAGGGGCTCGCCCGTCACAGGCGATAGCGAGGTCACGCGCCAGCCCCCGCTCTGGCCACCCCGAAAGGTCCTGAACATGGCCTATCGAAGCGTGGAACCGGGCGGGGTTCAAGCTCTCTGTCATTCCGGGGCGCGCGAAGCGCGAGCCCGGAATCCATTTCTCCCAGCATACCGGCGGCTCGATGGATTCCGGGCTCGCCCCTTTGGCGCGCCCCGGAATGACAGAACGCCCTGTGCATAGGTCGAATAGTCAGGATAACCCGCCCAAACCTGACTTCTGGCCCCGCCGCACCTATATCCCTGATCCTTCGCCCGACTCACCCCGGATTGCGCTACATCCACGCCATGCGCTTCACGCCCCAATTTCTCGACGAGCTTCGTGCCCGGCTTTCGGTTTCCGAGGTCGTGGGCAAGCGCGTCAAGCTGAAGAAGGCGGGGCGGGAGTGGAAGGGGCTGTCGCCGTTTCAACAAGAAAAGACGCCGTCCTTCTACGTCAACGACCAGAAGGGCTTTTACCACGACTTCTCCTCCGGCAAGCACGGCGACATCATCACCTTCGTGATGGAGACCGACGGCCTGCCGTTCGCGGAGGCGGTCGAGCGGCTCGCCGGCATGGCCGGCCTGCCGCTGCCGGCGGTGACGCCGGATGCCGCGCGGCACGAGCAGCGCCGCCGCACCCTGCATGACGTCATGGAGCTCGCGGCCAAGTTCTTCTCCGAGACGCTGGCCTCGCGCGTCGGCGCGAAGGCGCGCGGCTATCTTGCCGATCGCGCCATCTCGCCGGCGACGCAATTGCAGTTCCGCCTCGGCTATGCGCCGCCGCCGCCCGAGCGCTTCGCGCTGAAGGAGCATCTCGGCAAGCTCGGCGTCTCCGTCGAGGACATGATCGAGACCGGTCTTCTGGTCGCCGGCAACGACATCCCGGTGCCCTACGATCGTTTCCGCGATCGCGTGATGTTTCCGATCACGGATCTGCGCGGCCGCGTCATCGCCTTCGGCGGACGTGCGCTGGAGAAGGACGTTCCGGCCAAATATCTGAACTCGCCGGAGACGCCGCTCTTCCACAAGGGCGACAATCTCTACAATCACCAGGCCGCGCGCAAAGCTGCCCATGACGGCAGCGCGCTGATCGTGGTCGAAGGCTATGTCGACGTCATTGCCATGGTCACAGCGGGCTTTTCCGGCACCGTGGCGCCGCTCGGCACCGCGCTCACCGAAAACCAGCTCGCGCTGCTCTGGAAGATGGCGGACGAGCCGATCCTCTGCTTCGACGGCGACCGCGCCGGACAGAAGGCCGCCTATCGCGCCGCCGATCTCGCGCTGCCCTTTCTTAGCCCCGGCAAGAGCCTGCGCATTGCGCTGCTGCCGGAAGGGCAGGACCCCGACGATCTCGCGCGCTCAGGTGGCCGGGCTGCGATCGAGGAGGTGATCGCGGCGGCGCGGCCGCTCGCCGACATGATCTGGTCGCGCGAGCTCGAAGGCGGCAATTTCGCAACCCCCGAGCGCCGTGCCGCGCTGGAAGCGCGCATCAAGGAGCTCACGAACGGCATCCGTGACGAAGTCGTGCGTCGTTACTACCGCGACGATTTCGTCGAGCGGCTGCAGCGCACCTTCTCGCCCGACGGCGGGCGTGGCTTTGGCGGCCGGGGCAATTTCCGCCAAGGCCAGGGAGGAGGCGGCCGCCCGTTCCAGCCCCGCGGCTTTCAGGCGAATCGATTCGGCCAGGGATTCGGCCAAGCATTCGGGGGAGGCCGCCGCGGCGGTCCGCCTGGCCCCACCCCGCTACCGTCGGGTCCCTACCAGGCGGCGAGCCCGCAGCTGGCGGCGAGCCCGATCATGCGCGGGCAGCGGAGCGCTATTTCGCGCCGCGAGGCCCTGATCCTGCAATGTCTGATCAACCACCCCTGGCTGCTGCATGATCACCTCGAGGAGGTCGCCGCCCTGGAGCTGGCCCATCCCGAGGCCCATAAGCTCCGGGCTGCCATTATCAGCGCCTTCGTCAACGATCATTACCACTCCCCGGACCCCGAGGAGCAGGCGGAGAAGATGCGCGGCGACCTCGAAAAGGGCGGGTTTTCGCAGGTTCTTCAAAGGGTTGAGAGCGCCATCACGACTGCTGCGGTGTGGGGCGCCCGCGAGGGCGCGGCGCGGGACGACGTTCTTGCCACCTGGCACCAGCTCGTTGCCTTGCATCGGCAATGGCATTCACTACTTAGAGAGCTGAAAGACGCCGAGCTGGCCTTGGGGGAGGACCCCAGCGAGGCCAATTTGGCGTGGCTGCGTGACGTCAAGGCTCGGATAGGAGAAGTCGACGGCACCGAGGCCCTGATCGAGGGTTTTGGCGAGCTGTCCGGCCGGTTCCAGAAGAGCGTGTGATGAAAGAATCATGCGGACGGCGGTGGCCGGAACCGCTAAAAGACTCGCCAAATCCAAGGTTTGGCGGCAAAAACAGGGTTAATCGAGGCTTAACGGTCTTGTAGCACTTTGGCCCCCGCGGCCGCAGGCAGAACAGACGCGTCAGGAATGAATCCGCGCAACAGCTGTTGGCACTTCACCTGCATCCGCCGCGACAAAGAGGCTCACGAAGCGTTAGGCAAATCCGGCGAGAGAAAGGTCGGGGTGGCGAGATATTGTGCGCGCCGCCCTTTCCGTGTCGAGATCTGACGAAGCGAGAGCGTCGAACAACAGGTTCAAGTGGATTCACGCTGGCAGGCCGCTGCGCCTCCCGCATGAAGCGCGTTTAGGAGCAATGGATGGCCACCAAGGCAAAGACGCTGCAGGCGAAGGACAAGGAAAAGGACGACAAGGCAGCGGACGCCCCGGAGAAGGACTCCCAGGACGCGCCGTCTCCCTTGCTCGATCTGTCCGACGCGGCAGTGAAGAAGATGATCAAGCAGGCCAAGAAGCGCGGCTTCGTGACCTTCGATCAGCTCAACGAAGTTTTGCCGTCCGACCAGACCTCCCCGGAGCAGATCGAGGACATCATGTCCATGCTCTCGGACATGGGCATCAACGTCACCGAAGCCGACGATAGCGAAGGCGAGGAAGAGAAGGACGAGGCCGACGACGAGACCGATAACGAGCTCGTCGAGGTCACCCAGAAGGCCGTCACCGAGGTCAAGAAGAGCGAGCCGGGCGAGCGCACCGACGATCCCGTGCGCATGTATCTGCGCGAGATGGGCACGGTCGAGCTGCTGTCCCGCGAAGGCGAAATCGCCATCGCCAAGCGCATCGAGGCCGGCCGCGAGGCGATGATCGCGGGCCTCTGCGAAAGCCCGCTGACCTTCCAGGCCATCATCATCTGGCGCGACGAGCTCAACGAAGGCAAGATCTTCCTCCGCGACATCATCGATCTCGAAGCCACCTATGCCGGCCCCGAGGCCAAGGGCGGCATGAACACTGCGATGATCGCAGGTCCTGCCGGCGAGAACGGTGAAGCCGCGGCCGATGGCGGCCAGCCGGCCGCAGCGGCGGCGCCCGCGCATGTCGCCCCGCCCGCAGCTCCGCCGTCGCCGACCCCGTTCCGCGCCGCGCAGCCGGCCGCCGCCGGTGGTGGCGAGGACAAGGATCCGGGCGAGGCCGCCGCCGAAGCCGACATGGACGAGGACGACGAGTTCGAGAACCAGATGTCGCTCGCGGCGATCGAGGCCGAGCTCAAGCCGAAGGTCGTCGAGATCTTCGACAAGATCGCCGAGAGCTACAAGAAGCTGCGCAAGCTTCAGGAGCAGGACATCCAGAACCAGCTCGAGAGCACCTCGCATGGTCCCTCGCTGTCGCCGCACCAGGAGCGCAAGTACCGCAAGCTCAAGGACGAGATCATCGTCGAGGTGAAGTCGCTGCGCCTCAACCAGGCGCGTATCGATTCACTCGTCGAGCAGCTCTACGACATCAACAAGCGCCTCGTCTCGCATGAGGGCCGCCTGATGCGCCTCGCCGACAGCCACGGCGTCGCGCGCGAAGACTTCCTGCGCAACTACACCGGCTCGGAGCTCGATCCGCGCTGGCTCAACCGCGTCTCGAAGCTGTCCGCCAAGGGCTGGAAGAACTTCGTCCACCACGAGAAGGACCGCATCAAGGACCTCCGTCACGAGGTGCATCAGCTCGCCGCGTTGACCGGCCTCGAGATCGTCGAGTTCCGCAAGATCGTGCACTCCGTGCAGAAGGGCGAGCGCGAGGCACGCCAGGCCAAGAAGGAGATGGTGGAAGCCAACCTTCGTCTGGTGATCTCGATCGCCAAGAAATACACCAACCGCGGCCTGCAATTCCTCGACCTGATCCAGGAAGGCAATATCGGCCTGATGAAGGCGGTCGATAAGTTCGAATACCGCCGCGGCTACAAGTTCTCGACCTACGCGACGTGGTGGATCCGGCAGGCGATCACGCGCTCGATCGCCGACCAGGCCCGCACCATCCGCATCCCCGTGCACATGATCGAGACGATCAACAAGATCGTGCGCACGTCCAGGCAGATGCTCAACGAGATCGGCCGCGAGCCGACCCCGGAAGAGCTCGCCGAAAAGCTCGGCATGCCGCTCGAGAAGGTCCGCAAGGTCCTCAAGATCGCCAAGGAGCCGCTCTCGCTCGAAACGCCCGTTGGCGACGAAGAAGATTCGCATCTCGGCGATTTCATCGAGGACAAGAACGCGATCCTCCCCATCGACGCCGCGATCCAGTCCAACCTGCGCGAAACCACCACGCGCGTGCTCGCCTCGCTCACCCCGCGCGAAGAGCGCGTCCTGCGCATGCGCTTCGGCATCGGCATGAATACGGATCATACGCTGGAAGAAGTGGGCCAGCAGTTCTCGGTGACGAGAGAGCGTATCCGCCAGATCGAGGCCAAGGCGCTGCGGAAGCTGAAGCATCCGAGCAGGTCGAGGAAGCTGCGGAGCTTCTTGGATAACTGACTTGGATTTGAGTATGGTACTCATTGTGGCGAGCGGCGGGCGCAGGTCCGCCGCTTTCTTTTGGCTTCGCTGCTGATCAGAAACGGTGCAGGAGAACGATATGTGCTACGTTCGTTCTTAATTGCTCTGTCCGGAGCGTGAATCGAAGAACGAAGAATAATGATTTCTATTTTTGGAGACGAGAGCTCTTCGAGCGCCCATGCGTCATATGGGTTGTTCGCTATTGCAGATAGCCATTTGCCGTTTCTCGATCGAATTGTACTAGAGACAAAAGCGTTCCTGAGGGGCTCTGCTTCTGATCCCTTGCACGCCAAAGTCCTTTTTCACGATACAACTAGATCGAGGTCGGCCTTCAAACACGCATCCCGCTCAGATGTGGAGAGGGCTTGTTTCGCTCTTCTCCAACGGCTGGCTTTACTTGACGTGCGCTTCTTCTTTGGACGAGTCGACCGTGCCACGGCCCCCAAGGTCATGCACGTTCCGTTACGAAGTGCAGATAACGAAGCAGAAATCCTCGATGCGCGAATGAAATTAGAATTATCGCACTTGCAGTTCTTTGCTTACGGTGGCGCCGCAACGAGAGCTTGTGACATCTTAAGGAATCCCGCGATCAAGGTATTCGCGGACACTAACAAATCGGTTGTTCGCTGGTTCAACGAGAATAGGCAGGCAAATCGGTTAATGGAGTTGATGTCGATAGATGCGACGCTACCTACTTGGCCAACGGTAACGTTCGTAAATGACCAAGAACATTTTGGTCTTCAGGTTGCTGATATTCTTACCTACTACGCGACCAAGCAATTTATCGATCAGCGCTTCGCTCGTCCGTTTGATGTCATCCGACACAAGACTGAATTTATGGTCTACCAATTTGCTGCTCAGGTTTATCAGCCGTACGTTCCACCGCCCGAATAACGGTTAAGCCTACGGTGCAGTCCGGCGCAGTCGCGGCAAGAGTGGAGGTGTCAACGACGCTCCCGACGCGAAACTCACGAACTTCGTGATTGTGCATTTTTCCTATCGCGGTGCGTACAGACTCTCGGTCACTCGGGAACGTATTCGCCAAATCGACGCGAAAGCGCTGCGGAAGCTGAAGCATCTGTCGCGGTCGAGGAAGCTGCGGAGCTTCTTGGATAATTGAGCTAATGGCATCCATGAAGATGAAAACGGCGAGCCTTGGCCCGCCGTTTCCAATAGGCGGCTGAGCAAAGCACTTTAGTCGCGCTTCCTGACGCTCTTCACTTACACCAAGGGATGTTTCCCTTCAGAACGACGTTCTTCTCTATCTCCTTGCGAAGGGCCGGCGAAAAGTAGGGCTGCTCAGACTTGAGTTCCTCTGGAGCCACGTTGGTTTTGTGACCGTCGCCGACGCACGCCGTTTCAAGCTGCTTTGCAGTCAGCTGCTGCGCACCCTTAAAGTTGGTGCGGGAGATGACCGCTCGCGCGAAATCAGCATCCTTTAATATGGCGCCGGAGAAATCGGCGCCCTGAAGCCCGGCATCGCTGAAGTTCGCCCCTTCCAGGTTTGCGTCGATGAAGTGAGTGACGAATTTCCGCCTCACGTCTCCGTTATCGGTGCCTTCCCTGTTATCTCCCTCGTCCCCCTTGTGAAGGTGATCGCCGATTGTCTTATCCCAGTGGGGGTTGAGGTAATCGCCCGCCTCGATGCCGATCAGGTGCGCATAGGAGAGATCGGCTTTGCCGAAGTCGGCCCGAAGCATTTTCGACCCCGAAAGCCTAGCCTTGGCAAAGCCTTGAATGACGCCCCATTCGTCTAGAACATCGACCCCGACAAAACAGCCTCCTTCCAAATTCAGCCGCTTGCCCGTCGGGTCATCGTCCTTTCTTCTTTCGCCGATAATCCGCATGGCGAGTTGTATGGTCTTGTCGCGCCGAAAACTCTCA
The DNA here is from genome assembly GCF_054967145.1 of Bradyrhizobium sp. UFLA06-24. NCBI lineage: Bacteria > Pseudomonadati > Pseudomonadota > Alphaproteobacteria > Hyphomicrobiales > Nitrobacteraceae > Bradyrhizobium > Bradyrhizobium sp. UFLA06-24. Next base: position 73,562 of record NZ_JADFUE010000028.1, on the reverse strand, counting down.
TCGCGATAATTGCTGCACGCTGCTTCCGCCCCGTCGGTCAGAAAAGCTGCGACGGCGTCGTAAACAGCTCGGTGATACGTCCGGTCGCTTCGCGCGACATAAGACAAGACATGGAGCGCTTCAGCACGAGCATCGGCCTTCGACTCTGTCGACAAAAGCTCCTTGACTGATTTCGCAAACAGATCGGCTTTCTTTTCCCTGAAGGCATCTTCATTGCTGTTGAGTTGTTGAATGGCAGTAATGAAGGCCAGAACGGCAGTGATGCCACCCACCACCTGAATGATGGATCCGCGCACCTTTCCGCGAGTTTCAATGAGGCTTGTGAGACTAGCGAGACTGACTTTCTTTGTTCCTGGATCAATCGCCTTTGACCACGGCACGGAGATCTTTGGCCAGAGCCAGATGACCAGAACGCTCAACGAAATGTAGAGTGCAATCGAGATGACCGCGGTTTTGGCCGAGACCTGATATCCCCACAACCACAATGCTGTTTCCATAATTCCTCTCCGACATGATCGCTTTCTTCAAATAAATCCAGGCTAATCTTGTAAGTATACACGATAAAAATATTCTATTTAAAGGAGAAAATGCAGGTGCGGGCGCGCCCGGCTGCTCTTGAGGAGCAGCCTAAAAATAGTTCGTGTGGCTGAATCGAGCCCGTAGGATGGGTTGAGCCCTTGCGAAACCCATCATCTTTTCTTTGTCAGCGGACGAGTCGATGGGTTTCGCTCGCGCTCAACCCATCCTACGGGAGAAGAGATCATGGCCTCGCCAATAGCAAGGAGGGCCAAGCACGCAGGTACAGAACGGCACACGATTTTCCCGGCGCTTGAATATGGCCGTGCTCTCCGCCAAGGCGAACATCAGCGTGGGACTTTGGTCGTGTCGATCCCGGCGGTCTCGTCGGTCTCCGCGGGAGGAGGTTTCTCGCCGCGCTCACGGTAAGATGGCAAATCCGACGCATTTGCTGATGGTGGGTTGGCTTCCAACCGGGAAATGTCGCGCTTCATTTCGACGATCTCGCGCACCTGGGCATCTATGATTCCGTCGGCAAGTTTCCGCACTTCCGGGTCTTTGATGTGCGCCCGCTCGCTCGTCATGATCGCTATCGAGTGGTGGGGGATCATGGCTTCCATATAGGCGACGTCGCCAATCGTTTGCTGGCTGCGCACGAGCCACAGCGAAGCCCCGAATACAAGGAGAGCGACAGCGAGAATTGCGGCATTCAGCCCGCGGCTTTTGTACATGCCGAGCATGAAGCTGAGCATGATTATCGCCATCGCCGCTCCCATGAGCAGGGCCATATAGACCCGGGTCTCGCTGAAGCGCACGTGTTCCAGGGCGTAGGTGTTGAAGTACATCAACACGAACATCACGACGGTCGAGACCGCAATCATTGCGAAAAAGCGCGTGTAGGACATGGGTCACCTCCTCAGAGGAGACGCATCGAAATTGGCAGAGTTCCTCGGATGCTGCCATGGCGGATCTGGGTGAAAATCGGCAATATTCTCAACCGGCGAAATTGTTCGGCTTTGCCCAAGATCCGACGTCGCTGATTTCTGGGTGCGGGCCCATATCGGCGGACGCATCTCCGGTTGCTTCGCTGCGTGGAGGGAGCCGAAGCTTACTTCTTCTTCGCCCCCACCCTTTCGATCCGCTCGATCTCCAACGCCGGCCTCCCGCTCTTCTCCGCGATCTCGCGGTCCTGCTCCCTGATGAAGTTGCGCGCGGGTTCGTCGCCGTCGAGGCCGCCGAGCAGTTCGGAGGGGACGCGGCGGTTGGAGCGTTGGGAGCCGTCTTCGTAGACGACGTTGAAAAAGGCGAATTCGCCCTTCGGATTGGTACCGGGTTTTTTGGCCATGGCGGCTTGTCGTCGATCAGGGCGCCGCAGTCAAATGACTTCGCGCGGCTCATGAAGATCAGCGTTCCGGCCGGTGGGCCGGCGGAGCTGGGCGTGGAACTGTCTGATTGAGCTGGTGTCTCGGGTTCGGCCTGGCTGCAGCGCGACGGCGCCTGCTGTGGCCCTTCCCCTCGATAAACGGCGAGCTGGGTGGAGCCCGCCGTTTATCTTGGGTCAACAGCGTCGCCCGGGGCTGGCGGAGCGACAACCTGAGATAGAAGGCTATCGCCTGCGCTCCGTGATGGCAAGGTGAATCATCGTGCCGTCGATGTCGCAGCGAGCGCATCAGATATGCGGCGAACATCACTCGAGGTTCCCGGGATCTTCAAAAGCAGATGCTTGGATATCCGAAACAGTTTATTCATCTTGTCGGCGCTTGCGGCGCAGCGAGCGCGCGCATGTGGTGCGGAGCTGCGCGAAGCTGCATCTCTTCCTCGCCGCGCGCACCAGATTCCGATCCGGCGCATCAGGATCGGGATGGCTCGTGCCTTGTTGCACGCGTCACATTGGACGCGCGCGGCGCGGGACTTTCTGCACGGCCATCTGTGATGCGCTGCCGCCGCCGCCTCGATCATCCTCCTCCTTGCGGCCCTGCGCCATGATCGCGCTGCCCATCGCGGCGGAGCCGAAGGTGATGACGAACGAAGCCAGCAGCAACGCGAGCCCGATGCCAGGTGCGCGATCGGCGAAGATCAATTCGCGTAGGTGGCCGGGGTTGAGCCAGAGCAGTCCGCCGACGAGGAGCGTGGCGGCGCAGGCGCCGATCGCGAGGTTGATGACGAGCAGGCGGAAAAGCGGCACCCGCAGCAGGCGAAAGGAGCGCGGCCTGGTCCGTCTTCTGGTGTTCGGCACCATGCCCTTCTCCGCAAACCTGGCTCTTGGTGGTCGGTCGTCCGTTCCGCGTCAGCAAGCTCACGCCGCCGGCGCGATCCGGTCGTCCGCCTTGGGCTGCTGCGCCTGCTGGCGCGCCATCATGTCCTGCCAGAGCGTCGCGATGCTGGCCTGCGTCTGCGGCGCGATCAGGCAGTGGCCCTCATTGTCGTAGCCGCAGAACCGCGCGGACGGATCTTTCCTGACCACGGTCAGCGCCTGGTTGATCATCTCCAGGCACGTCATGACCTGTCCGATCTCCTGCAGCCGGGTGTGATGCAGGATATCCATCAGGCGGAACGTCATCACCGCCGGCTGACCGTAGCTGATGCCGGGACGGCCGAATTCGAGGAGAACGTTGACCGCCGGGAACGTGCCGCGGATGTGCTCGAGCACGCCGGCCACGTCGTCCACGCTGCAGGCGACGAGATGGGCGGTTTGAACAGGTGCGGCGACAGGCGGGCGCGGCGCAAGGCCGAGCGAACTGATCACCTCCTGCTCGATCCATTGCCGCACCGGTGCGGGTGCGTTGCGGATCTGCTCGGTGGTGAGGGTAATTCCGGTCATGGGCTGATCTCCTGCGCGGACGTGGGCGGGCGCTGTTGTTGATCCCAGTCTATGAACGAGGCCGCGAGCCACGTTGATGCGGATCAAACCTGCCAGCTTTGACGCTGGTCGCTTTCGACGGGCGCGTTGCCGGCGGGCGCCGCCGTCCGGAGTCTGCGATGCTGGCATCCTACGCCTGTTTTGCCCGACGGGTCAAGAAAAATTCGGAAAAGCAAAATCGGCGATCACCGTGCGCCTACTGTGCATGGGGTTGTTTTGCGATTTTTGGTTTGGGAAGGAGCGGAGAGGATCGGCTCTGTGTCGCTTTGACGCGAATCCCGTTCCCGGGCATGATCGCCTTCCGCTTCGTGCCCATGTCATCAGGATGCTTTCGAATGTTGAGATCGCTGTTCGCCGCCGCCGTCATCGTCACCCTGGCCGGCGGCTCGGCCGAGGCCGCGCGCTGCGGCGGCGACTTCAACAGCTTCATCGCCTCCATGACGGCGGAAGCGCAGGCCGCGGGCGTCTCGGCCGCCGTGACCAGCGCGGCGTTCAGCGGCATCACGCCTGACGGGGCCGTGCTCGCCTTCGACCGTCGCCAGCGCTACACCTTCAACAAGACCTTCGAGCAATATGTCTCGACCCGCGTCGGCGCCGGGCGCATCAATGGCGGACGCGCGCTGCTGCAGCGTCATGCCGCGCTGCTCTCGCGCATCGAGCAGCAGTACGGCGTGCCTCGGCAGATCCTGGTCGCGATCTGGGGCCTGGAGAGCGATTTCGGCAAGGGCGACATGGGCAAGCTGCCGGTGATCCGCACGCTGGCGACGCTGGCGCATGACTGCCGCCGCACCGAGCTGTTCCAGGGCGAGCTGCTCGCCGCGCTCAAGATCGTGCAACGCGGCGACCTGCCGCTGCGCGACCTGATCGGCGCCTATGCCGGCGAGATCGGCCAGACCCAGTTCCTGCCGTCGTCCTACATCAAGTACGGTGTCGACTTCGACGGCGACGGCCATGTCGACCTCCGTCACAGCGTCCCCGACGTGCTCGCCTCGACCGCGAACCTGTTGCACTCGAACGGCTTCAAGATGGGCCAGCCCTATGGCGAGGGCTCGGCCAATTTCGAAGCGATGCGCGAGTGGAACAGGGCGGTGATCTACCGCAAGACGATCGGCTATTTTGCGGACCGGCTGGTGGGGCAGTAGGTCGGCGAGAGACGGAGCACCCGCGCCTCATACGCGGTGTCATCGCCCGACTTGATCGGGCGATCCAGTATTCCAGAGACAGCGTTGATCGAACCGAGAAGCCGCGGCGTACTGGATGCCCCGGTCGAGCCGGGGCATGACAGTGGAGTGTGAGGCGCGGCTCTCCCTCACTTCATTTCCCCTTCGCCATCTTCTCGATCCGCCGCTGCAGCGGCGCCCAGTACGTCCCCGGGCGGAAGCGCTGCAGGATATCCATGAACCTTGCGTCGTTGCCGATCAGGATGCGCGGCTCGTTTCTCTCGATGCCCCTGATGATGCGCAGCGCGGCGTCCTTTGGCGTGGTCTTCGCCGCAGCCTCGAACCGGTCGAGAATCTGCGCGCGGCGCGCATTGTCGGTGACGCCAACGCCGGTGCGCGAGGAGCGCGCGATGCTGGTCGCGACGCCGCCGGGATGCACCACCGACAGCTTGACCGGGCTGCCCGCGGCCGCGAGCTCGTGGCGCACGCTCTCGGAAAAGCCGCGCACCGCGAACTTCGCGGCCGCATAGGCCGATTGTCCCGGCGGCGCGATGATGCCGAAGATCGAGGAGAGGTTGACGATATGCGCCTCGCTCCGCGTCTTCAGGTGCGGCAGGAAGGCGCGCGTGCCGTGCACCACACCCCAGAAGTTGATGTCGAATAGCCAGTCCATCTGCGCCTGATCGATCTCCTCGAATTGCCCGAGCAGTGCCACGCCAGCATTGTTGACGAGGATATTGAGCGCGGGATGCGCCGCGACCGCCTCGCGCGCGAATTGCGCGATCTCGGCGGGCTCGCCGACGTCGAGGCGATGCACGCTGATCTTGCGTTGCGTGCCGATCTCGGCGGCGAGCGATTTCAATCCTGCTTCGTCGCGATCGGCGAGCGCGAGATCGCAGCCGCGCTCTGCAAGCTCGATTGCAAGCGCACGACCGATGCCGCTCGCCGCTCCCGTGATAGCGGCCGCGCCGCGAATCGCCGTCATGAGACCTCCCGTCAAGCCCCGAGGGGGGAACAACAATTTACATTTTTTCAGATTGGAACAGAACTGTCGTCCGGTTCCCGTCTTAACATGAATTACTTCGGCAAGGCCAAGCATTGGGAGCAACCAATGGGACAATCAAAGCCATTCACGGCGACGGCACTCATCGTCGAGGACGACCTCATGCAGCGGGAGATGCTGTGTCTCCTCCTTGAGGAAAGTGGCTATGAGGTGATCCAGTGCGAAAGCGCGGAGGCCGCCGAGCGTGTGCTGGAGAAGAATGCCGGCGCGCTCTGCCTGATGCTGACCGACGTCCAGCTCGCCGGCCGGATGAGCGGTGTCGAGCTCGCGCATGTCGCCAAGGATCGCAATCCGAAGCTCGACGTCGTCGTGACCTCGGGCCGCCCCTTGATGCAGCCCTTGCCCGCCGGCGCAAAGTTCTGGGCCAAGCCATGGGCGCCGCTCGACGTGTTGCGAGAGGCCGAGATCGCCCAGCTGAACTGAGGCGCGAGTGCGCTGCGCTGACCGCGTCGTGACTTCTCCGTCCGTCTCAGGGGTGGTACGATCACGACATGTCCTGGTCCTTCCTGCTCACCTCGCTCTTCGTCGTTGCCTCACCGGGTACCGGCGTTCTCTATACTCTGGCCGCCGCATTGACGCGGGGTTCGCGCGCCAGTGTCGCGGCGGCCTTCGGCTGCACGCTGGGAATCGTGCCGCACATGTGTGCTGCGATGCTCGGGCTTGCCGCCGTGCTCCACACCAGCGCGCTCGCCTTCGCCGCGCTGAAATGGTGCGGCGTGGCCTATCTGCTCTATATGTCCTGGCAGGCGCTGCGCGAGAGCGGGGCGCTCGCGGTCGAGGCTGATTTCAAGGAGCGCTCGAGCGCCCGTGTCATCGTCACCGGCTTCCTGATCAACATCCTCAACCCGAAGCTCTCGATCTTCTTCCTCGCCTTTCTGCCGCAGTTCATCGCGGCGGACGAGGCGCATGTGCTGGCGCGGATGATGGAGCTGAGCGGCGCCTTCATGGCGATGACCTTTGCGGTGTTCGTCGTCTACGGCGTCTGCGCGGCGTCGGTGCGCGAGCGCGTCATCTCCCGCCCCGGTGTGATGGCCTGGCTGCGCCGCTCCTTTGCCACCGGCTTTGCCCTGCTGGGCGCCAAGCTCGCCTTCGCCGAGCGCTAGCCAATAAAAAAGCGGGCCTCTCGCCCGCCACCTTCAATCTGTTCGACCCGACGCCCGGGCGGAGCGTGCTCCACCCGGGCAAAGAAAAAGAAGCCGCGTTACTTCTTCTTCGCCTTCTTGGCCTTTTTCGCCTTCTTCTTCGTCGCCTTCTTCGCTTTCTTAGCCATAGGATCCTCTTAAGGGTTAATGGTGAAACGCGACACGAGGAACGCTCGGCGGAGGGCCAGCCTCGCAACATCCTCGATGACAAACTCAGCAGATTCGCGCCTCGCTGCCCCGCCTCGTCACATCTGTGTCATCCCGTTATCCACAGCTCAGATGCATTTTCAGGTGATTTTGGGCCGCGAATCCGCTTCGCGGCGCGCCGCCATGTGCGTGCATCGCCGCCGGCGGCGTGCCTAACGATCCGATAATCGAGTTGGCCGCATTCATGAATCCAAAACCAAGGGCGCGTTTTCGACGATCGCAGTGAGGTTCCGTTAAGTGCAACTCGCGCATGGTTCACCGCAAGAACACGGGGGCGGTGATGGACGGACATTTGCCAATCGGAAGAGGCGGGACGCGGCATGTCCCGACGTCGTCATGTTGAGCGTGCCGACACTCTGGACTGTGTTCATCATCAACTTTCTCGCGCTCGGCCTGATCTGGGCTTATGTGGCGCGCTCCTATCCCAAATTCGCGGCGGCGCGATTCTGGATGGCATCGGCGTTCGTAGGCGCCGGCGGCGCGATGACCGCGCTGATCCGTCTGCTCGTCGATTCCCCCGTGCCGACCGCGGCTGGCGCTGTCGGCATCATCACAGCGTGCTGCCTGGCCGCCATGGGCATCCAGCGCTTCTACGACCAGCCGGTGTCGTGGCGCCTCATGGTCGCGACGACCGCGTCGAGCTTCGCCGGCATCGTGGCGTTCCTGTTCGTCTCCGATCACATGCTGCTGCGCATGGCGAGTTACACGCTCGGGCAGGCCGTTCCGCTGGTGGTGGCGCTGCCCCTGTTGCTGTCGCCGCCCGAAGGCCGCGTCAGTCCGGGGGCGCGGCTATCAGGCACCGTCATCCTCGCCATTATCGCCATGTTCGTGCTGCGTACGGCGGGCAATCTGTTCGGCTACGACTTCTCGGCGCGGGGCGCGGGTCAGGTCCATGGCTTCCTGGTGCTCGGACTGTTGTTCCTGTCCATGACGCTCAATTTCGGCTTCCTGCTGATGGCGATGGATCGCCTGCGCAACGAGGTCGCCGACCTCGCGCTGCTCGACGATCTCACGGGCGTCGCCAATCGCCGCCACCTGTTGCAGCGGCTGTCGGAGGAATGCGCCCGCTCGGAGCGCAGCGGTGAGCCGTTCTCGCTGCTGGTGATCGACCTCGACGGCTTCAAGACCATCAACGACACCCATGGCCACGCCGCGGGCGATGCCTGCCTGCAGCACTTCACCCTGATGGCACAGACGCGCCTGCGGCCGGGCGACATGCTCGCCCGGACCGGCGGCGACGAGTTCTGCGTCGTGCTGCCATCCTCATCCTTGCGCGAAGGCGCGCTGATCGCCCGCCGCATTGTCGAGGTCTGTCGCCAGGACGCCGCCGCCTGCTCCGGCAACGACATCCCGATCGCGATCTCGATCGGCGTTGCGGAATGGGATCGGGGCATCGGCAAATTCCCCGACAAGCTGATCGCCCACGCCGACCACGCCCTTTATGCCGCCAAGAAGAACGGCAAGAACGATTTCGCCGTCTACGATCCGGCCCCGCCCCTGTCGCCCGAGCCGATCGAACCCGCGCGCAAATTCGCGTAGATCTGCTAGGCTCGGATCCGTTGTTGGATCCCAGTGATGATATCTCGCCTTGTCGCGGCCGTTCTGGCCGCTGTTCTGATCGCTCCTGCCGCCGCCACCGATGCCGGGCTCGCAAGGCTCGCGCGCAGCTCCGGCACGCCCGACATCCCCGGCCTGAAGATGGTCTGGCTCGCGCCGTGGGGCGATGTCCGTGACGCCCATCCCTGGCGCAACATCATCGTGCACCAGACCGAGGGGCGGGCGGGCTCGGCGCGCGTCGGCGCGCGAGAGCAGTCGAAGAATCCGACCCGGCGCGGCGTCACGGTCTGGGTCGAGACCGACGGCACGGTCTATTGGGCGGTCGCGGAGAATCTGGTCCCGACGCATGGCGACGGTGCCAACCGTCACGATAACAAGTACATCGACAACAGTGCGACCTATCACCAGGTGGTGGGCGACAATTCGATCGGCGTCGAGTTCGCCGGCAACTTCCCGGATGTCGCAAGGGGGCCGACCCCGGCCCAGGTCGCGGCCTGGAAGATCCTCGTCAAGATTCTGCAGGCGCGCTACGACATTCCGTCCTCCCGCATCTACGCGCACAACTGGATCGACATCAAGGACGAGCGCTATTGCGAAGGCTGCTGGCTCGCCACGCTGGCGCGGACATGGGGGAAGTGAAGGTGCGTGCGGACGAGCCGGCGACCAGTTCGCACAGCAAAAAAGCCGGCGTTGCCGCCGGCTTTTCGTCTCGTCTCGATCCGCCAATGTCTGGCGCGAAAGCCCTTGCTTAGTGCGCGGCTTCCAGCGCAGCCTGTTCCTGCCTTGCGATCGTGCCCTTGACCGCGGACTGCACCTTCTCGAAGGCGCGAACCTCGATCTGGCGGACGCGCTCGCGCGATACGCCGAATTCGGCGGCAAGGTCTTCCAGCGTCATCGGCTCATCGGCGAGGCGGCGGGCCTCGAAGATGCGGCGTTCACGCGGGTTGAGCACGCCCATGGCGCCGTTCAGCGCGTCACGGCGATGATCGTACTCCTCGTGCTCCGCCATCATGGCTTCCTGGTTGGGCGTATTGTCGACCAGCCAGTCCTGCCACTCGCCGGCTTCGCCGTCGTCGCGGATCGGCGCGTTGAGCGACGCATCACCGCCGAGGCGGCGGTTCATGTCGATCACGTCCTGGTCCGTGACGCCGAGGCGCTTGGCAATGATCTTGACCTGGTCGGGGCGGAGATCGCCCTCGTCCAGCGCGTTGATCTTGCTCTTCGCCTTGCGCAGGTTGAAGAACAGCTTCTTCTGGTTCGCGGTGGTGCCCATCTTCACGAGCGACCAGGAACGCAGGATGTACTCTTGAATCGACGCCTTGATCCACCACATCGCATAGGTGGCAAGACGGAAGCCCTTTTCAGGCTCGAAGCGCTTCACCGCCTGCATCAGGCCGACGTTGCCTTCCGAGACGACCTCGGAGATCGGCAAGCCGTAGCCGCGATAGCCCATGGCGATCTTGGCGACGAGCCGGAGATGGCTGGTGACGAGTTGATGTGCCGCGTCGCGATCGTCATGCTCGCGCCAACGCTTGGCGAGCATGTATTCCTGCTGGGGTTCCAGCATCGGGAACTTGCGGATCTCGGCGAGGTAGCGAGAGAGGCCGGATTCTCCATTGAGGACCGGCAAAGCAGCGGTACGGGCCATATGTAAGCCCTCCAAGGTTCAGGCCCCCGATAGCGGCGGGCCAGGCAGACGACCGCTTGGTTAAAGCCGGCCGTAGCTGCGATGTTCCACGTCGGTCACTTCCAACGCAGCCGCAATATACTCCATCGGGGGGCAAAAAGGGAAGGATTGCTGACGTCACGTCCCCGTGTGGCAGCCATAACTTTTTGTAAGGTAACGGTTTTCTCAAGGCCCCTGCGTCATAGCGCCGCTTTCAGGGTGCTTTCCAGGAGAAGCAAATCCTCCGGCAGACCGGTCTCCCAGTGAAGAAGTTCTCCGGTCCTGGGGTGCTCCAGTACCAGCAAATAGGCATGCAAGGCTTGCCGGCCGAGCGCGGCCAGAGCGGCCTGCGACTCGGGACCGAGTTGGTTCGCCTTGGTCTTGAAATGGGGACCATAGATAGCGTCCCCCATCAGGGGATGGCCGATATGGGCGAGGTGGACGCGGATCTGGTGGGTGCGGCCGGTCTCGAGCTCGCAGGCGAGCAGGGCTGCGACCGGTTTGCCGTCGCGGCCGGTAAAACTCTCAAGCAGCTCCCAATGCGTCACGGCCTCGCGGCCGCCCTGGCGCACCGCCATTTTTTCCCGCGCATGGGGGTGGCGGTCGATCGGCGCATCGACGGTGCCGCGGTGCCGCCCCGGCAGCCCCCAGGCGAATGCCAGATAGCCACGCCGCATCGGACCGGTGCGGCCATGATCGGCGAACTGGGCGGTCAGCGAGGCGTGCGCGAGATCGTTCTTCGCCACCACCATCAGGCCGGTCGTGTCCTTGTCCAGCCGGTGTACGATGCCGGGCCGGCGCACCCCGCCGATGCCCGACAGCGAGGTGCCGCAATGGGCGATCAGGGCGTTCACGAGGGTGCCGGTCTCGTGGCCGGCTGCGGGGTGTACCACCAGCCCTTTGGGCTTGTTGATGACGATGATGTCGTCGTCCTCGAACACGATATCGAGCGCGATGTCCTCGCCCTTGGGCTCCGGCGGGGCCGCCTCCGGTACATCGATTATGATCGTATCGCCTGAAGTGACGTGATAAGCGGGGTCGCGGACCTCGGCGGCCTTCAGGGTCACGGCGCCCGCCAGAATCAGGGCTTTGAGCCTTGATCGCGACAGCTCGGGAAGGCGCGCCGCCAGCACGCGGTCGAGCCGGGCCGAGCCCTCGTCGCCTTCGACCACGACTTCCAACCGCTGCGCTGAACCTGAGCTTTCCATGACGACGTCTGATACCGCTGTTCCCGAACCGACCTCCGAGCAGGCCGCGCTGTTTGCGCGGGTGCGGCGGATGATGCTGATCGCGGGGTTGACCACGGCGCTGGCCGTCTGCGCCGTCCTGATCGCGGTGGGCTACCGCCTTTTCAAGTCGGAGGGAAGGGCAGCCGGCCCCGTGGGCGACGTCATCGCGACGCTGCCGAAAGGCGCCAAGATCGTCTCCACCGGCCTTGCCGGCGACCGCCTCGTCGTCACGCTCGATATCGGCGGGGTCACCGAGATCCGCACCTTCGATGCCCAGACGCTCAAGCCGGCGGGAAAGCTGAAATTTGCCAATGAGCCGTAAAACGGCTGCTTGGGTCCTTGCGGCGGACAAATTTCGAGGCTATTCGGTACCTCTCACGCTCCCTTCGTCTAGCGGTTAGGACGCGGCCCTCTCAAGGCTGAAACAGGGGTTCGATTCCCCTAGGGAGCGCCATTTCTGCAAATCTTCCCCCATCGATCTTGATTGGTTGTTCCACCCCCCTGGGTGAGCCCGTGGCATTGGCGATCAACATTCGAGCCGACAACAATTCGGCAGACGAGATCGAGCAGTTGTGGGATCAGGTCGGCGCATTCGAGGCCGCACCATCGATGCGCGCGCTCGGCTACCGCCCGCATTTTACATTTGCGATCTACGATGGGTCCGCGATCGAACAACAGGTCGCATGGGACGCCATGCTGGCAGCCGTTGTTGGTGAAACGCAACTGCGGATCGAATTCAAGCGAATACGCTGGTTCGAAGGCTCTCCGCTTGTGCTCTGGGCGGAGCCGGTGGTCGACAGCGCCCTGGCCCGTATCCACCGCGCCGTCAGCGCGGCAATCGATCCGGCACATTGTCGTCCTCACTACCGGCCGGGCGCATGGATTCCGCATTGTACCCTCGGCACTGCCGTCGCCGATGAACGGCGCAATGACGCCATTGCCTTTGCGCGGGCGTTCGATCGCAGCATCGAGCTGACGTTCGACGTGGTGGATTGCGTTGTCTTCCCGCCAGTGCGGATAATCGCCGAGTGGCGGTTGCCGTCGTAACTGGCTGCCACGACTGTGCCCGCGATGGATCGTGCTTCGTCTGGCGAGCCGGGCCCGAAATTTTGGGTGGACATCGTCCTTACTGAGGGCGTAACGGCCTTTGCCGGCAAATGGACCCCGCCATTGTGCTGCAAGCCCCGATTTAGCTCCTGCGTTGACGGGCCTCACGTACAAGCATGCAGCATCGGCAGCGGAGGTGGTGCTCGTTCCCTCAAAAATCTGCACTATGCGGCCGGTCTCTGCCTCCGAAGCTGCTGCCGGGCCTTTGGAGGGTTTGAAAGATAGTTTGGCGAGGTGACGGTATGGGCGGTTTGGTGATCTCTGGCGGCCGGGTTGTGGATCCCGCGAGCGGAATGGATGCCGTTGGCGACGTGGCGGTGGTGGAAGGCAGGATCGCTGCGGTCGGCTCGTCACTCGGCGGCGCCGAGCGGGTGATCGATGCGACCGGGCTCGTGGTCGCGCCCGGCTTCATCGATCTGCACGCCCACGGCCAGTCGATCCCGGCTGACCGCATGCAGGCGTTCGACGGCGTGACGACGACGCTCGATCTCGAGGCCGGCGTGCTGCCGGTCGCGTCCTGGTACGAGCGGCAGGCGAGGCGAGGCCGCGTACTGAATTACGGCGCCGCCACCAACTGGGCCTTCGCGCGCATCGGCGCGATGACGGGCTCCAATGCCGAGAGCTCGCTGGAGGCGTTCGGCAACGCCATGCGCGACCGCCGCTGGATGGACAATGTCGCGACCGATGCGGAGGTCGCCGGCATCCTCGAGCGCCTGGCGCGCGGCCTGAATGAAGGCGGTATCGGCATCGGTATCTTGAACGCCTATGCGCCGGGCGCCGGCGTGCAGGAGCTGACGGCGGTCTGCCAGCTCGCAGCCAAGCAGAACGTACCGACCTTTACCCACGTCGCCTACATGTCGCGCATCGACCCCGAAAGCGCCGCGGAGGCCTATATCCGCCTGATCGGCTACGCCGGCGCCACCGGCGCACATATGCACATCTGCCATTTCAATTCGTCGAGCAAGACCGACGTCGAGCGCTGCCGCGTGCTGATCGAGAAGGCACAGGCGCAAGGGCTCCCCATCACCGTCGAGGCTTACCCTTATGGCACCGGCTCGACCGTGCTGGCGGCGGCGTTCTTCAGCGATCCCCAGTTTGTCGAACGCAACGGCACCGGTTACGATTCCGTGCAGCGCGTGACCGACGGCTATCGCTTCCACGACCGCGAGGAGCTCTTGAAGGCGCAGGCCGAGGAGCCGTCCTCGCTGGTGCTCTGGCACATCCTCGACACCGAGAACAATGCGCATCACCGCGACCTGCTCGATATGTCGGTGCTCTATCCCGGCGGCGCGATCGCGTCCGACGCGATGCCATGGACGCTGTCTGACGGCAGCACCTACAAGGGCGACGCCTGGCCGCTGCCCGATGACGCCACCTCGCATCCGCGCTCGGCCGGCTGCTTCACGAAGTTCATCCGCGAATGGGTGCGCGAGCGCAAGGCTGTGTCGCTGCTCGAAGGCGTCCGCAAATGCGCGCTGATTCCCGCGGAGATCCTGTCGCAGAGCACGCCCGCGATGCGCGCCAAGGGCCGGCTCGCCAGGGATGCGGATGGCGACATCGTCGTGTTCGACTATGAGAAGCTTTCGGACCGCGCGACCTTCACGGCGATGAACCGCCCGTCGGAGGGCGTGCGGCATCTCGTCGTCAGCGGTCAGGTGCTGATCAGCGACGGCGTGCTCGACGTCGCGGCGCGGCCGGGAAAGCCCGTGCGCCGTCCCGTCGTCGGGAGCTGATCCGTGCCGGTGCCCATTCTCCTGGTGACGGGCTTTCTGGGGGCGGGCAAGACGACGGTCGTCAATCATCTGCTGGCCAACGCGGAGGGGCGGCGGATCGCCGCTGTCGTCAACGATTTCGGCGCGATCAACATCGATGCCGAGTTGATCGCGGGCGCGAGCGACGGAGTGGTGAGCCTCAGCAATGGCTGCATCTGCTGCTCGCTTGAAGGTGATCTCCTGCGCACGCTCTCGATGTTGCTGCGGCGTGATCCGAAGCCTGAGTACATCGTCATCGAAACCAGCGGTGTCGCCGATCCCGCCGATATCGTCCGCAACCTGATGGACCCCGTCATCCTGCGCGAGGCGCCGCTGGAAACGGTACTCTGCGTGCTGGATGCGACGGCTCCGCCAGCTGCTCTGGACGACGCGCTCCAGCGTTCGCAACTCCGCGTCGCCGATATCGTGGCGCTGAGCAAGCTGGACTTGGCGGACGAGGGCGCAGGGACGCGGATGCGCGCGGCGATCCGCGCCTTGCGCCTCCCCGCCGTGGTGGTCGATGCGCGGCATGGCGAGATTCCGTCGGCGCTGCTGTTTCCCCCGAACGTCGAGCGTGCGCCCGCGCCGCGCGATCCCGGGCCGAAACGACCGGCAGAAGAGCGCTTCGAGACGCTGAGCTGGACCTCGGAGCAGCCGCTCTCGCTGCCGCGATTGCAGCAGGCGATCGGGCGTCTCGCGCCCAAGCTGGCGCGGGCCAAGGGCCTGTTCGAGAGCGTGGAGCAGCCCGGACGTCTGATGGTGTTCCAGTTCGCCGCCGGCCGGGCGACGCTCGCCCCTGGCGATGTGCCGGTAGCAGGCGCGCCGCGGGCACGCTTCGTCTTCATCGCCGAGCTCAACGTGCTCTCGCGAGCCGAGCTCGACGGGATCATGGCAAATTGCGTCGCAGCCGGGTAGTCAATCCTCCACCGGCAAGCCATCACCGTGCACATACCACTCCGCGCGCGATGCCCAGTGGACATGGCGGTCAGGCATTGCACCCAGCGGTTCGTCAAAGGCTCCGGCGTGGATGATGGCCTCGCGCCGGCTGCGCGTCAGGTGCGGCATTGGGCTGCCGCAAACCTTGCAAAATGCCGTTGCAAAACTTCGCGCATTGGGCAGATCGAAGCGTACGACGGATGTCTCGCCGCGCAACCAGCGCAGCGCGCCGGCCTTGACGATCACCTCGCAGGAATGCGCAGTTCCGGTCGCCTTGCGACAGCGCGAACAATGGCAGTTGAGGAAACGCTCGAACGGACCCTTGACCTCGAATGCGACTTCGCCGCACAGGCAGCTTCCCCGGAACATAGCCATGTCACCTTCCTTTTGCGGCGATGGTTGCTCCGCGGCCTATCAGACCCTTCCGGCCGGCAATTCTCAAGAGGATGTTGGCAGCTCCGGCACGCTCACGCGAACTGCGCGATGCCGTGGCCGACGGACCAGTTCTCCGCGGGCGCGTCGAGCACGTTGACGAATACATCCTCGGGACGGATGCCCGGGCTGTCGCCGAGCAGCTCTGCGATGCTTCGATACAGCGCCTTCTTCTGCTCGGCGGTGCGCGAAGCGAACACGGTGATCTGGATCAGCACGGCGTCGTCGCTGCGGTCGACGCCGTAGGCATTGCCGCAGCGGAAGTTCGTAGGCGAAAATTCGCTGATGGTCATGAACTCGTCGCCTTCAGGCACATTCAGCGCCTCGCGCATGGCGCGATAGAGGCCGTCGAGGATCGCCTTCCGGTAGGCGTCCGGCTTTCCGGCACGCATCGAGATATGAAGGAGGGGCATCAGCTGGTTCCTTTGCATGCGGGCCCGATCGGCAGGCGTATCCAAGCACCAACTGTTCGGCCATTGACGAAACGGGCTATCAATCCCAGCTAGTTTTTGACACGATGTCTAGAAATCATATTCTTGACGCGATGTCAAATATCGGTGGGGAGCACCACTTGAGACCGCGCGAATTCGATCACGACGATGTCCTGCGCATCGCATTCGACCAGTTCTGGCGCAAGGGCGTGCGCGGCACCTCGCTGTCCGACATTGCGCGCGATGCCGGGGTCCAGCGCGGCAGCCTCTACAATGCCTTCGGCAGCAAGGAGGCGCTGTTCCTCCAGGCCTATGAACGCTATGCCGGCGATTATCTCGCCGCCCTGCAGAAGGCGCTCGGCACCGGCTCACTCCGTAAACGCCTCACCGCGTTCTTCGATCTGACCATCACCAATTTCCGGTCCGGTTCACCGCCACGCGGCTGCCCGACCACGCGCGGCCTTATGGAGCTTGGCGCGGCGGAAGGCGAAGGACTCGACGAGGAGGCGCGCAAGGCTTTCGCAACTCTCATCTCGCGCATCACCGCGCTGGTTCAGGATACGCTGGTGGCGGGCGCCGAACGCGGCGAATTCAGCGGCCATCCCGCGGCCGCGGCGCTGCACATCATCACGGTGACGCGCGGCCTTGCCGTGCTCGAGCGCGCCTACGATGACGAGCCGCAGTTGCGCAGGATCGCCGCTCACACGATCGACCTCGTGCTCGGCAAGACCGGGCGTTAGCAGACCGCAAGCGCGTTGACGGCCCGAGTGGCCGCAACTTGCTGCTCGAGGCCGACGAGCTGGCCGACGACAATTTTGAGTTCGCCAGCCTCCTTGCCGCGCGCCAGGGCCAGGAGCCGCATCAACTCACCCTCGTCCTTTGACAGCTTCCGGCACGACGGCGGCATGAAGCACAGCTCGCAAGGACGTCCGCTGCGCAGGATCCTGACCAGCGCGGCCACGCGGGCGACCAGCAACGGACTGTCGGAAATGCCGGGCGCTTCGTCGGCGAAGCGATAGGCCGCCTCCCAGCAATCGGAGGCACCGGTCGCATAGGCCGCGCCGATGAATCGGAACAGCGAAAGCGCGACGCGACAGAATTCATCGCAGCCTTCGACACTTCGCGGCTTGTCCTGCGTCATGCGGCGATCTCGTCAGTGCAAGGTGGGGCTTCCGACGAACCAGCTCTGCATCGTCATCGTCCGCGCGACGTCGAGCGGACGAATTTGTCGATCCGGCAGGATGAGACCGGCCATGCGGAAGATTGTCGCGAGCCCCCTGACGGGCACGAGCGCCCAATCGGCGCCGACCGGCGGCAGCCAGCACTCGAACTGCTGGCGTGCGACTTCGATGCGCTCCTCTTGCGCCGCCGCGATCGCGCGCAAGATTCCGTGCTCGCTGCCCGACATCTTCGGGCAGGTGGGACAATGAACCTCGATGGGCGTATGTGCCGTGCACGCAAAGATCTCGACGATGGCCTCCAGCGAAGGCACGGCGTCGCCGACGCGAAAATGGTCGTACACATGCTGGATATCTGCCGCGGTCGGAACTGCGGTCCCGCTGCGCGCCTTGGCACGAAATCCCCAGATGAGGAGCCGCTCTGCTGCGCACAAGGCGGAAAGGGAGAGCGTCCTGGTATCCGTCGATCGATGCATGAAGCCTCCGGCTGGCTGCGCTCTGTGGCGATCGTTCTGCCAGCGGCACGCGCAAGTCAACGCCGCGAAGGGCGATATCGAGGTCTTCTAGAATTCGAGCAGTGGCCCCGCGCGCCGATCCATGCGACAGACCCTGCAAGAGCTCGTGTTCAACGAGCCCGGTTTTTTGAACCGTTCAAATCAGGGAACCGGGACGGGAGCTCACGTCGGCCACGCCGCTTCACCGCGATGGTCCTGCTTCAGAGCGTGCGCGCCGTACCATATTGCCGCAGACGCCGGAAACAAGCGTGGCGCATGGCCTGATTTACGACGCCTTAAGGCGGGCCAAGGCATATCGAATCCATTCGGGCGATGGTCGGGTCGCCCCCGCTTGACGGCATGCGGCGCGCGCTGGCGGCTTGCCTTTAGAGAGAGAAACTGTGCTCAACCAGATTTCGATCCGAACAAAACTTCTGAGTGCCGTACTTGCGATGGCCGTGGCGATCTGCTGCGTGACCGGCATCGCGCTGTGGTCGATGTACCAGCGCATGTATCAGGACAGGGTCAACGTCCTGAAAGCCATGGTCGACGCCGGCTACAGTCTTGCGGAAAAATTCGAGGCCGCTGCGGTCGCGGGACAATTGACCCGCGACGAAGCTCAGGCCCGCTTCAAGGATGCGTTGCTCAAGATCCGATATTCGGGCGACGAGTATCTCTTTGCCCATACCTACGATCAGGTGGGCTTCGCTCATCCCAGCCCGAAATTGATGGGCAAGGACGTCTCCGGCATCAAGGACAGCAACGGAGTTCCCGTTATCCCGGCGCTCCTCGACATCGTGCGCAAGCAGAACGAGGGTACCTACGCCTATGACTGGCCGCTGCGCCAGGACGATCCGAAGACGGCGGTGAAGCTGTCCTACGTCAAGGGTTTTGCGCCTTGGAAGATCTTCATCGGAACCGGCGTCTTCGTCGATGACATCTGGACCGACTTCATGGCGATGGTCTGGAAGATCCTCGGCATCATCGGACTGCTCGCGTTTCCGGCGATCGGTTTGGTCGGACTGGTCGGTTTCGCCGTCAGCCGCAGCATTCGCGGCGTCAGCACGGCGATGCAGGCGCTGGCCGATGGCGATCTGTCGATCGACCTCCCCGAAGCGCAGCGGGCCGATGAAGTCGGGCAGATGGCGCGTGCCACGACATATTTCCGCGACCGGATGGCCGAGAGCGAGAAGCTGCGCGCCGAGCAGGAGCGATTGCGCTCGGATACCGCCGCCCAGCGCAAACAGGACATGTACCGTCTCGCCGATGATTTCGAGCACGCGATCGGCGCAATCATCGAAACCGTCTCGCAGGCGGCAGGCAAGCTCGAGACCTCGGCGGACACTCTGACGTCGAGCGCCGACAGATCACAGGACCTCGCCAAGACGGTGACTGCGGCTTCGGGCGAAGCTTCGACCAACGTCCAGTCCGTCGCGGCCGCGACCGAAGAACTCAGCTCCTCGATCACGGAGATTAGCCGACAGGTGCAGACGTCGGCCCGCATGGCCGGCGAAGCCGTCGCGCAGGCGCACAAGACAAACGAGCGGGTCACCGAGCTCGCGAGAGCTGCCAGCAGCATTGGTGACATCGTTGCGCTTATCAACGGGATCGCGGCGCAGACCAATCTGCTGGCGCTCAACGCCACCATCGAGGCCGCGCGGGCGGGCGATGCAGGCCGCGGCTTCGCCGTGGTTGCTTCGGAGGTGAAACTGCTGGCCGAGCAGACGGCCAAGGCGACCGGTGAGATCAGCGAGCAGGTCAGCGGAATGCAGGCGGCAACCGGCGAGTCGGTCGCCGCGATCAAGGAGATCGGCAACACGATCGGCGGCCTCTCGGAAATCGCGTCTGCAATTGCCGCAGCCGTTGAGGAGCAGGGCACGGCCACGCAGGAGATCTCGCGCAACATCCAGCAGGCTGCGCATGGCACCCAGCAGGTGTCCGCCGGTGTTTCCGACGTGCAGCGCGGCGCGTCCGAGACGGGGGCGGCGTCATCTCAGGTCCTGTCAGCGGCTCGGTCGCTCGCCGCCGACAGCGCAAGCCTGAAGCAGAAGGTCAGCTCGTTCCTTACCTCCGTCCGCGCGGCCTGAGCAGGTCCGCGTTTCGGGGAACCGAAAAGTTTAAGGCTTCGCTAAGGAGGTCGGGATAAAATGGCATATCAGCCCCGCCCAGTCCTTGCGAGCTCCGATGATTTTCTCCCGCATCAGTTTCAAGCTGGTCCTCATTGTCGGCATCAGCCTGCTCGGCATGATCGCGCTCGTGCCGATCGCGCTGTCGACCCTGCGCAGCCAGATGGTCGCCGACCGCCAAGCCAAGACGCAGCACATGGTCGATGTCGGCTACGGCATCCTGGCGCACTATCAGAAGCTCGAGAGCGACGGGAAATTTTCGCGCGAGCAGGCGCAGGCGGCTGCGATGGCCGAGATCAAGAGCCTGCGCTACGACAAGGTCGAGTATTTCTGGATCAACGACATGACCCCGAAGATGGTCATGCATCCGATCAAGCCCGAGCTTGACGGCAAGGATCTCGCCGGGATGAAGGACCCCTCGGGCAATGCGCTGTTCCTCGGCTTCGTCGACGTCGTCAAGAAACAGGGCGCGGGCTTCTACAGCTATCTCTGGCCGAAGCCCGGCTTCGAACAGCCGGTCGGGAAAATCTCCTATGTGAAGGGCTTTGCGCCCTGGGGCTGGATCATCGGCACCGGCATCTATCTCGACGATGTCGACGCCGTGTTCCGCCAGGACGCAATGACGTTCGGGCTCGTGTGCCTCGCGGTGTTCGTGCTCGTGCTTGGCGCTTCCTTCGTGATCGGCCGCAGCGTGACCCGGCCGCTCGCGACGATCACCGGACTGACCGAGCGCCTCGCCGCCGGCGACAGCGCGTTCGAGGTGCCCTACACCAACCGTCGCGACGAGGTCGGCGGGCTCGCCAAGGCGCTGGCGGTGTTCAAGGACAATGCCGCGGCCGTGGGCCGGATGCATGCCGAACAGCAGGAGACGAAGCAGCGGGCCGACGACGAGAAGCGCAAGACCATGGCCGAGCTCGCCGGCAGGTTCGAAGCGAGCGTCCAGGCCGTGGTCCGCGACGTCTTCAGCGAAGCGCGCGCGATGCAGCAGGCTGCGCAAGGCATGTCGGAGACCGCGAACAAGGCGACCGACCGCGCCAGCTTCGTCGCCACCGCCTGCCAGCAGGCGTCTAACAATGTGCAGACGGTAGCCTCCGCTGCCGGGCAGTTGTCGGCCTCGATCACCGAGATCAGCCAGCGCGTGGCGCAGGCGGCAACCGTCGCCGACAAGGCCGCCGCCGACGGCCAGCGTACCAACGACACCGTGCAGGGGCTGGCCGCGGCCGCCCACAAGATCGGCGAGGTGATCGACCTCATCAACCAGATCGCCTCGCAGACCAATCTGCTCGCGCTCAACGCCACCATCGAAGCCGCGCGCGCCGGCGAGGCCGGCAAGGGATTTGCCGTGGTCGCGAGCGAGGTGAAGTCGCTGGCGAGCCAGACCGCCAAAGCGACCGACGAGATCGGCGCCCAGATCACCGCGATCCAGGCCGAGACCAATCAGGTCGTCGGCAACATCGAGAGCATCCGCGCCACGATCCTGGAGGTCAACGAGATCTCCTCGTCGATCGCAGCCGCGGTCGAAGAGCAGGGCGCCGCCACACAGGCCATTGCCCACAGCGTGCAGGAAGCGGCCTCCGGCACCGACCAGGTCTCGCAGAACATCTCCGGCGTCACCGACGCGACCGCGGAGACGGGCCAGGCCGCGGGCCTCGTGCTGCAATCGAGCGGCCGCCTGACCGAGAAGCTCCAATCGCTGGAGAACGAGGTCAGCGCCTTCGTTGCGGGCGTGCGGGCGGCGTAGGTTCTCCGCCTTCCCGCTTTGCTCCGTTCTTGCGGGGAGAAGGGGGGAATCTCTTGGCGCGGGCCCTCACCACCGCCACATCGCCTGAAGCCGGTAGTAGTCGAAACTGCGGCCGCCGGCGTCACGGATGTACTGGCCGGCATAGATGTGGGCATAGAGCGCGTGCAATTGGAGGAAGCGGTTGGCCTCCCAGGTCATGTCGACCTGGCCGATCTGCGCCACGTCAAGCGCCTTCGAGCCCTTTGCGGTGATCAGCGTTCCGATCGGACCATAGACGGAGTCGGCCACGGTGACCTTGCGAACGAAATTCCAGTTCGCTCCGAGCACGAGACCCGGGGCGATCAGCATCTGCACGTAGGGCTGGATGTTGGTCGCATTCGAGACCGAGAGCAGCGACATTTCGGAGATCACGCTGGCCGCCGGATAGGCGCCGGTGAAGTTGTGAAATACGCCGCTGTTGAGATTGTCGTCGCCGGAGGCGTAATGCGCGCGAACCCCCAGCTTGGGCGTGACTTTGCGGCGGAGAAGGTCGCGCGGTGCAAAGCGGTAGCCGACATCGCCGAATGCGCCATAGGCGGAGATGGCTGCCGAGCCGAACGAGCCCCACTGGTAGGTTGCCTCGCCGATCAGCTCAAAACCCCGGACACTGGACGCGATCCGGGCGCCTCCGCTCCAGCGATCCTCGGCCGCCGTTCCCCGCGCGTAGGTCACGCTGGCCTGCTGCCGGCCACACGTAAGCATCGACCGTTATCGGAATTCCGAACGGGCTGCGCACCGTGGCGTAGCCCCCGCGAAAATATTCGCTGTTCAAGGTGGCGTCGTCGAAGCTGCCGGGCAGGATGTTGACGGGATGCGCGGCGAAGGCGCGCAAGGTTAGCATGCGATCGTTGTACTCGGCGAGGAAGCCGTCGAACGATCGCCGGATATTGGTGGGATCGCGGACCGACAGCCAGCGGGAATCGCCGAGATAGAGCTCTTCGCGTCCGCTCCGCACCATGAAGTTGCCGCCTGCCATCGGCAGGACGACGTCCACGAAACCCTGGCGCAGGTCCGGCGCGCTCTGGTCGTAGGCGCGCTGCACCGGGCGACCGTCCTCGTGCGAGGTGTCGAACTGGACGAAGGTCCGGAACACCTGCCCGATGTGAAGATCGAAATCGAGCAACAGCCGCTCCTGGTTCGATGCCCAGTCAAACCCGCTCTTGCCTATCCCGAACAGATAGGGGCTGTAGCCGTCGAGCCGGTAGCGCGCTTCGCCGCCAAGCGAGAGCCAGCTGCCTGGCAAGCCCGGCAGCGGAATGTATTTGATCTGCTCCCAGGCATCGCGTTGCCGCTTGTTCGCGAGATAGGAGTAGTCCTCCTGCCAGCGATAGAGACGGAATGGCTTTGCTTGGGCGGCGGAGACCTCGGCGGCTTCGTCGTCCTCTTCGTCCTGCGCGCGGGCGGGCACCGCGAGTGAGGCGAACAATATTGCCGAACCGATCAGTCCGACTGCGAGACGGCGCGCGATGCCGCGACACGGCACGCTGCTCTCGGGGTGCAGCTTCGCGAACCCCGGTGATTTCGATCCGCCGGGCCCGCACGTGACCCGTCTTCGACACTGCAACGCAACCATCAACGCCCCCGCTGCGCCGCTATCAAACTTATGCGGCACCACGATTCCTCTCCCAATTCTTTCTGGGAACAGAGCATCCCCAGCACGAACTGCAATCGCGATCTTGGTCGTAGCTTCCGCGCAGTCCTGGTCGGCACGCGGATATTCCGGCTCGCGGGAGCCGCCGCTTGCGACCGGCTTTGTTGCCCTTGACGTCTGGCACTAAAGTGCAGAAGCAGGACAATCGAACCCGTCGATCCGCCACGCGGGCCATGGAGATCTCCGAATGTCGTTCTCGAAGCTGCTGATCGCCAATCGCGGCGAGATCGCCATCCGCGTCGCGCGTGCCGCGGCCGATGCCGGCATCGCGACGATTGCGATCCATCCCGCCGACGATGCGCTCTCACTGCACGTGCGTGTAGCCGACGAGGCGCTCGAAATTCCCGGCCGCGGCGCGCGCGCCTATCTCGACATCGAAGCTGTGGTAAAGGCGGCGACGAGTGCCGGTTGCGATGCAGTGCATCCCGGTTACGGCTTCCTCAGCGAGAACGCGGCGTTTGCCAAGGCCTGTGCGGATGCGGGCCTTGTCTTCGTCGGACCGAAGCCGGCCGCGCTCGAACTGTTCGGCGACAAGGTCGCGGCCCGGCAACTCGCGAAGCGTTGCGGCGTGCCTGTGATCGCCGGCACCAGCGGGCCGTCGTCGCTCGATGAGATCACGTCGTTCTTCAACTCGCTGGGCAGCAGCGCGGCAATCGTGATCAAGGCGATGGCCGGCGGCGGCGGCCGCGGCATGCGGGTGGTGGAGAATGCGAACGATCTTGCGGAAGCCTATGCGCGCTGCCAATCCGAGGCCAAGGCGGCGTTCGGCTTCGACGGTGTCTATGCCGAGCGGCTGATCCGGCAGGCGCGCCACATCGAGGTGCAGATCATCGGCGATCATCACCGGGCGATCTCGCATCTCTGGGAGCGCGAATGCACCATCCAGCGCCGGCACCAGAAGCTGATCGAGGTGGCGCCGAGCCCCTCGCTGAGCGATGGCTTGCGCGGTCGCATCATCGAGAGCGCGAAGCAGCTCGCCGCGGCTGCGGCTTACGACAATCTGGGGACCTTCGAGTTCCTGGTCGACGGCTCCGCCGAGGACAGCTTTGCCTTCATCGAGGCCAATCCGCGGCTCCAGGTCGAGCATACCGTGACAGAGGAGGTGCTCGGACTTGATCTCGTTCGCGCCCAGCTCGCGGTCGCATCAGGCGCGACACTCGATTCGCTCGGTCTGGCGCAGGCGTCGATCCCAAGACCGCGCGGCTATGCCATGCAACTGCGCGTCAACATGGAGACGCTTGACGTGTCAGGCGCGACGCATCCGACCGGCGGCGTGCTCGCCGTGTTCGAGCCGCCGTCCGGCCCCGGCGTCCGCGTCGATAGCTTTGGGTATGCCGGTTACAAGACCAGTGCGGCGTTCGACTCCCTGCTGGCCAAGGTCATCGTTCATACGCCGGGTGAAGCCTGGCACGACATCGTCGCCAAGGCCTCGCGTGCCCTGCGCGAATTCCGAATCGAGGGCGTCGTCACCAACATCGCCTTCCTCCAGGCCGTGCTGGCGCATCCCGATTTCAGGACCAACCGCATCGCGACCGACTTCATCGATCGCAACATCGCCAAGCTGGTCGAGTCGGCGGACGGTGCAGCCAAGCCGCTCTACTTTGCCGCGACCGAGCACAGAGGCACACACACCGCCGAGACGCACGTTGTGGAAGCCGTGCCTGAAGGTGCCGTGATGGTCGCGGCACCGTTGCAGGGCACCATCGTCACCATTCAGGTGAGGGAGGGCGAGGTCGTCCGTCCGGGCCAGCAGCTCGCCGTGATCGAATCCATGAAGATGGAGCATCTCGTCATGGCTGAGCAGGGCGGCCGTGTCATGAAGCTGACCGCCGGTGACGGCGTCACGCTGCTGCATGGCGAGCCGATCCTCTATCTTGAGCCGCTTGATGTTGCCGCCGACGCATCGGCAGCGGAAGCCGATGTCGATCTCGATCACATCCGTCCCGATCTCGCCGAACTGACCGCGCGCCAGGCCAACACGCTCGATCAAAATCGGCCGGCCGCGGTCGAGCGTCGCCGCAACACCAATCAGCGCACCGCGCGCGAGAACGTCGCCCAGCTCGTCGACGACGGCTCGTTCATGGAATATGGCAGCCTCGCCATCGCTGCCCAGCGCCGCCGACGCAAACTCGACGATCTCATCAAGAACACGCCGGCCGACGGCCTCGTGATGGGCATTGCCACCGTCAACGCCGAAAAGTTCGGCGCGGACGCCGCGCGCTGCATCGTCGTGGCCTACGACTACACCGTGCTCGCGGGCACGCAGGGCCACATGAACCACAAGAAGATCGACCGCATGCTCACGCTTGCTGAAGATTGGCGCGTGCCGATGGTGTTTTACGCCGAAGGCGGCGGCGGCCGGCCCGGCGACACCGACCGGCTCGGCATGACCGGCCTCGACGGCCCGTCCTTCGTGCAGTTCGCAAGGCTTTCCGGCCTCGTGCCTGTCATCGGAGTCGTCTCAGGCTATTGCTTCGCCGGCAACGCCGCAATGCTCGGCTGCTGCGACGTCATCATCGCCACCAAGAATGCCTCGATTGGCATGGGTGGCCCGGCCATGATCGAAGGCGGCGGTCTCGGCGTCTATCACCCGGCGGAAGTCGGCCCTGTCTCGTTCCAATCGCCGAACGGCGTGATCGACATCCTGGTCGAGGACGAGGAAGAAGCTACATCGGTTGCGCAGAAATATCTGTCCTATTTCCAGGGCGCGGTGACGGAGTGGGAGGCCGCCGACCAGCGGCTGCTGCGTCGTGCCATCCCCGAGAACCGGCTGCGCGTCTACGACATCCGCGGTGTGATCGATCTCGTCGCCGACAAGAACAGCGTGCTGGAGCTGCGCCGCGACTATGGCGTCGGCATGATCACCGCGCTGATCCGCATCGAAGGCAAGCCGTTCGGCCTGATCGCCAACAATCCGCGACATCTGGGCGGCGCCATCGATGCCGATGCCGGCGACAAGGCCGCGCGCTTCCTCCAGCTCTGCGACGCTTTCGATCTGCCTGTCGTCTCGCTCTGCGACACGCCCGGCTTCATGGTCGGTCCCGAGGCCGAAAAGACCGCGATCGTGCGCCACGTCTCGCGCATGTTCGTCACGGGCGCGAGCCTCACCGTGCCGCTGTTCGGCATCGTGCTGCGCAAGGGCTATGGCTTGGGGGCGCAGTCGATGATCGGCGGCGGCTTCCATGCCTCGTTCTTCACCGCGGCCTGGCCGACCGGGGAGTTCGGCGGCATGGGTCTGGAAGGCTATGTCCGTCTCGGCTTTCGTAAGGAGATGGAAGCGATCACTGATCCCGAGGAGCGCGAGACCTACTACCGCAACAAGGTCGCCGAACTCTATGCCAACGGCAAGGCGGTCTCGATCGCCTCGGTGTTCGAGATCGACAACGTCATCGACCCCGCCGAGACGCGGCGCTGGATCATGGCGGGGCTGCGGTCGGTGCCCAAGCCGCCGGCGAGGACGGAGAAGAAGCGGCCTTGTATCGACACGTGGTGAGGGCAGTGCAGCAATAGCTGCATCCCGGTTCCCGATTGACATCCCAGCCTGAGGTGCCAGACTTTGCACAATAATACAGGGTGGAGACGTCCGCGATGGCCAGCCTTTCGGCCTCGAACCATGTCGCCCGCGTCTTGTCCGTGGCCAATCATGTGGCCGACGTCGATGCCTCCTCGCGCATCGAAAACTCCTGGCGGCGATGCCTGATCAGCCACAAGCTCGACCCCGCCCGCCAGGGTCCGCCGCAGACCCTCACCGAGGCCGAGATCCGTCACGTCGCCGAGCCCCTGGAAGAGACCATCCGGCTGCTCACGCCCAAGCTCGACGATCTCGCCCGCGTGCTGCGCGATGCGGGCTATTGCGTCAATCTGGCTGACGCGAACGCGACCATGCTGTTCAGCCGTCTCCCGGGCGAGGCCGACGCGCGGATGTTTCTGGACTGGAAAATCTACACCGGCTCGAATTTCGCCGAGACCTTCGAGGGCACCAACGGACTTGGTACAGCGCTCGCCGAGCAGAAGCCGATCCTGGTGCATCGCGACGAGCATTTCCGCGCGCAATGGCACATGTTCTCCTGCGCCGTGGCGCCGCTGTTCGACCACGACGGCCGTCTCGCCGGCGCGATCAACATCACCTCCTGCCGCGAGGACCTCGAACGGTCCGCGCATCAGCTTGCGCTGGCGGTGACGATGGAGGCGACACGGCGGATGGAGGGCGCGATCTTCCGCGACCATTTCCGCAACGCCTGGATCGCCACCGTGCCAGGCGATGGCGGCAGCGGCCTGCTCGCCTATGACGAGGACCGCCGCATCGTCGGCGCCTGCCGCTCGGCGCGGGCGCTTCTCGGCCTCACCGACGGCCTGATCGCCTCAGGTATCGATCTGTCGCGCTACATCAAGCTCGACCATTCGCACCATGCCGACGACATCCTCGAGATGCGCCGCGCCGATGGGCGTCCATTGGGCCAGAGCCATGTCGCCCCGCCGCTGCGCGCAAAGGCTGCGGCGTTACGTCGTGATGCGCCCGTCGATCGCTTCGATGCCCTGCACCGGCTCGCCGGCCGCGACCCCGGTCTGATCAGGAGCGTGAAGCGCCTCCGGAGCATCGGCGATCACAATCTGCCGGTGCTGCTGCATGGCGAGACCGGCGTCGGCAAGGACGTGTTCGCCCGCGCGATTCATGCCGCGAGCAACCGCGCCCGCAGCAACTACGTCGCGCTGAATTGCGCGGCGATGCCCGAGAGCCTGATCGACGCCGAGCTGTTTGGTTACGAAGCCGGCGCTTTCACCGGCGCGCGCCGCGACGGCTCGAAGGGCCTGATCGTGCAGGCGGACGGTGGCACGCTGTTTCTCGACGAGATCGGCGACATGCCGATCGGCTTGCAGACGCGGCTCCTGCGCGTGCTGGAGAATCGCGAGGTCTGGCCGCTCGGTTCGCTCAAGCCCGTCGCCGTCGACATCCGCCTGATCAGTGCCACCCATCGCGACCTCGGCCGCATGGCGGAGGAAGGGGCTTTCCGCGCCGACCTCTATTTCCGCCTGCGCGGCATGGAAGTGCGGCTGCCCGCCTTGCGCGAGCGCGTCGACCGCGATGACATCATCCGGCAGGTTGCCCGCGAGGAGGCGCCGAACTGCCGGCTCTCGCAGGAGGCTTGGGCGCAGTTGTTGGCCTATCCGTTTCCCGGCAACATGCGCCAGCTTCGCCACGCGCTGCGGCTGGCCGGCTGCACGGCCGAGGATGGCGTCATCATGGACGCCGATCTCGATCTTCCGCCGTTCGGTGGGCGGACAACGGAGATTGATCTCGAGGCGGCCGAGCGCACCACGATCCTCCAGGCGCTGCGCAAGAACGGCGGCCGCGTGACGGAGGCTGCCCGCGCGTTAAAGCTCAGCCGCGCGACGCTGTATCGGAAGATCAAGCAGCTGAAGATCGACGCCGCGCAATAGGGCTCAATCGCAAGCGGCGATGGCAAAGGGTATCTCTCCGCCGGCCCGGAATCGTAGGGTCGGCAAAGGCGCACTTGCGCCGTGCCCACCATCTCTAACCGAGTGTTGACGTGCGTGGGCACGCTTCGCTTTGCCCACTCTACGATACTGTATTCGCGGCGGGGGGCGCTGTTTACGAAAAATCCGTCCAGCTCAAATGCCGTGAATCGAGATCGCCGACTGAAACAGTCTCGCGGATTTCCTGCGGCGTGTGGAAACTGCTGCGCAAATACACCAGCGGCGCCGCCGCGGCCGAATACGCCGCACGACGCACTTCGCCGACGAAGATCGAATGCGTCCCGGTCTCGAACTCCTGCGCCAGCGCGCAATCGAACGCGGCGACGGCGTCGGTCAGAACCGGCGCGCCCGTGACGCCGCGCGTCCATTGGCCGAACGCAAACCGGTCATCGCCATTGACGCCCTTCTGGCCGCTAAAGGTCAGCGCCAGCAGCGCGTGATCCTCGTGCAGGAAGTTGATCGCGAACGCGCCTTCCTCGCGGATGCGGGCGTGAGCGCTGGCATTGCGGTTGACGCAGACGATCAGCGAGGGCGGATTGTCCGAGAGCGAGCAGGCCGACGTCACCGTGAGCCCGGTGCGCTTGCCATGCTCGGCGCCGATAGTGACCAGCGCGACCGCGCCGGCACATTGGCGCATCGCCTGCTTGAAGTCTTTGGCGTCGACGGTCACGCGGACATCTCCGAAAATAGTAGCGGGTGCGACACGTTCGCGCCGCACCCGTATCAGGTCAAGCCGCCTTCTTCGCGGAGCCGAGATGCTTCAGGCGCGGCATCACCTCGTTCTTGAGCAGCGCGAGCGAGCGGTGCCAGGCTTCCGGCTTGTGCTTGTAGTCGAAGCCGAACACGCAGAGCACGCCGAAGCCGCCGACCTCGTCGTAGATCTTCTCGATCTTCTCGGCGACGGTCGCCGGCGAGCCGACGATCCAGTTCCGCTTGGCGCAATATTCGACCGTGACGTCGCTGTCCGGCACGTCGGGGGCGTGCTTCAGATAATCCTTGAAGCCGAAATGGCCGAGCAGCGGCAGGAAGTACTCGCTCATCATCCGGCCCATCATGTCGCCGGTCGAGAGCTTCCAGGCTTCCTCGTCCGTGTCGGCGACGAACACCTCGCGCACCAGCCGCCAGTCCTGCCGGTTCGGCTTGCGGCCTGTTTTCGCAGCGCCAATCTCGACCGAATCCCAATGACTGGAGACATAGGCCGGGTTGAGATTGAGGCTCATCGGAATGAAACCGCGCTCACCCGCAAGCTTCAAGGTGTCCGAGTTCTTGGACAGGCCTGCGACGCCGATCGGCGGATGCGGCGCCTGCAACGGCTTGATGTGAGGCTTGAGGAAATCGAACATGGTGTCCGGCTTGCTCACCGTCCAGAATTTGCCCTTGTGGGTGAACGGTGCCGGCTCGGTCCATAGCTTCAGGATGATCTCCAGCGCCTCGCGGGTCATGTCGCGGTTCTGGCCGCTCATGCCGTCGACGTTGAACATCGCCCAGTCGCTCGGCAGGCCGCTCGCCGCGACGCCGAAATTGAGCCGACCCTCGGAGAGATGGTCCAGCATCGCGACGCGGTTGGCGAGTTCGGCCGGATGATGATAGGGCAGCAGGAAGCCGCCTGGCCCGATGCGCAGGCGCTTGGTCTGCATCAGCGCCTGCGCAATCAAGAGATCAGGCGTGGGATTGGGTTCCCAGGGCGCAGTGTGGTGCTCACCGATCCAGGCTTCCTGATAGCCGAGTTCGTCGAGCCAGCGCAGGACCTGCAGGTCCCAATCATGTCCTTCCTTCAGGCCGCACTCCGGCGGATGTGAAGGCATCGTGAAATAGCCGATCTCCATGGGGTTCCTCATCTGATGTTGACGCGTCTTGCTGCGCGTTCTCTGGCTTGAACAGGAACAGCTTCAGCAAGCGGTGTGCCAGCGCGCTTCGCGGCTCGGAGCTCGCGAGAAAAGGCTGGTTTGTCGCGGCAATTGCCGATATCCCGAGGCAGATTTGCAAGGCGCCGTCTCGATGTCGTGAGACGGCGTCTTGCCGGTGAGACGAGGATAGGCGTGACATGACCGAACCCGCAAACGTCGCGGTGGACTGGGGCACCAGCAGTTTCCGGCTCTGGCTGGTCGATCGCGCGGGGAACGTGCTGGCCGAGCGTCGCAGCGGCGAGGGCATGTTGGCCGCGGCCAAGGCGGGGTTTGCAGGCGTGCTGCGATCGCATCTTGCGGCCGTCGAGGCGCCTGCTGATCTGCCCGTCCTGGTCTGCGGCATGGCCGGGGCAAAGACCGGCTGGGTCGAGGCCGGCTATGTCGACACGCCGGCGCCCTTGTCCGCGGTTCTGAAGCAGGCCGCACGGGTGCCCGGCGAGGTGCGCGACATCCGCATCCTGCCGGGCATCGCGCAGCGCGACATGAAGGCTCCGGACGTGATGCGCGGCGAGGAGACGCAATTGCTCGGCGCGCTCGGACTCGGTGCCGCGGGCGAGGCGCTGGTCTGCATGCCCGGCACGCATTCGAAATGGGTGCGCGTGAAGGACGGCATTGTCGAGCATTTCGCGACGTTCATGACCGGCGAGCTGTTCAGCGTCGTGTCGCGCGAGACGATCTTGGCGCTCGCGGTCGCCGGCGCCGACGAGGCCGAGGATATCGCGAGCTTCAAGGCGGCGGTGAAAGCCGCCTTCGATGCGCCGGCCTTCGCCGCGAATTTGCTGTTCACAGCGCGGTCGCGCCAGCTGCTATTCGGCGGCACGCCGGCTGCCGCGCGCGCGACATTGTCGGGCACGTTGATCGGCACGGAGCTCGCGGCAGGACTTTCCGGCAGCGTGCCGAAAGCTGGCATCACGCTGATTGCGTCGGGCCGGCTCGCTGCATTGTATCGTCAGGCTTTCGATGCGTTGTCGGTCAACGTGAATCCGATCGATGCCGATGAAGCGGTGCGTCGCGGCCTGTCCATGGCGGCGGCGGCGATCTGGACGGAGTAGAAGGATACTTGAGATGAGCGTTCCCTTCCCGCCGATGAAGCGGCCTCTGGTCGCGATCCTCCGTGGCGTCAAGCCCGAGGAGACCGAAGCTATCGTCGGCGTGCTGATCGAGGCCGGCATGACCGCGATCGAGATACCCTTGAACTCGCCGGATCCATTCCGCTCGATCGGCCTTGCGGCGAAGCTGGCGCCTTCAGGCGTGCTGATCGGCGCCGGCACGGTGCTGTCAGCGGCAGATGTCGATCGCCTCAACGATGTCGGCGGCATGCTCATGGTCTCGCCGAATGTCGACACCGACGTGCTGGCGCGCGCGCATCAGCACGGCATGGTGACGCTGCCCGGTGTGTTCTCGCCGACCGAGGCCTTGCTCGCCGCGCGCTCCGGCGCATCCGGCTTGAAGTTCTTTCCGGCAAGCGTGCTCGGCGCATCCGGCATTGCCGCGATCCGCGCCGTGTTGCCCGCGGGCGTGATGATCGCCGCCGTCGGCGGCGTCTCCGACCAGAACTTTGCTGAATACATCAAGGGCGGCGTCTCTGCCTTTGGGCTCGGCTCGAGCCTCTACAAGCCCGGCATGTCCGCCACCGATGTCGCCACGCGCGCAAAGGTGACGATCGATGCCTACGATCTCGCGGTTCAAAGCGGCTGATTGCCTGGCCTTAGCCGCGCTTCGTCGACGGCACGGGCAATCGCTCGTGGCGGCGCTGGAAGCGCTGCCAGTGCAGCACGATGCCGATCAGCGCCGCCGGCACGAAGCCGAGCCCGATCAGCCAGTGCGGCAGCTCCTTGGGCGAGATGAAGGCAATGGCGATGTCGGAGATCAGCCAGAGCGCTGCGAAGATCACCGCGAAATCGGTGCGCGGACAGCGCAGATAGTAGAACACCGCGGTGATGACCACCGCGGGCGCGAGCGCGATCGCGATCAGGACCGCCGTCAGCTCCTTCGGCGTCACCGCGTCGAGCACCATCGAGGCCAGCAGCCAGATGGCGGCAAACATGGCGATGATGTCAATCGGATGCCGCAACCCAATACCTCTTGCTGGAAGGCGCTATCGTGGGAGCTCAAGCCTTCGACACCGAGCCTTCGACGTCAAGGCGCTTCCGTCAAGTAAATTACGCCTATTCCTCGTCACTTCCCGGCGTCGGCCGCAGCATGAAATGACCGAAGGCGGAGGCGATCGGCTTGCCCGGATCGTCCTGCCAGGCTCGCGCTTCGAAGGCCACGATACGCCGGCCCTGCTTCACGATCGAGACATTGGCGATTGTGTCCAGCGCCCGGCCGGAGCGCAAGTAGTTGATGGTGAGCCCAATGGGCTTCGGCAGCGCCACGATGCCGAGTTCGCGCCGCACGCCGAGGATCGCCGTGGTCTCGAGGAACGCGCCGGTCATGCCGCCGTGGATGGCAGGCAGGATCGGGTTGCCGATGATCTTCGGCGAGAACGGCATCGTCAGCGTGCCGTCGCCGTTGACCCGAATGCCGAGGGCGCGCGCGAACGGACTGGTGGCGAACGGGCCGTCCGGATCGTCAGGCGCTTCCAGCGTCGGAAGGCTGCGCGAATCCATCTTGCGGTCCGCCAGCATGTTGGTGCGGTTGGCGCCGATCATGAAGCAGGCAGTTGCGGTCGCCACCGGATCGTCCTCGGAGTCCTGGTACGCGGTGGAGCGCACGAAGGCGATCGAGCGGGTGGTGCGGTAGCAGACCGAATGCGCCTTGATGGCGAGGCCTGGAGTCGCCGGCTTCTGGTAGTCGATGCGCAGGTCGAGCGTTGCGATCGCGCTGGTGCCGTCGAGCGCGAGCTGCACCGCCATGCCGCAGCTCTCGTCCAGCATGGCGGTGACGACGCCGCCATGCAGCACGCCGGTTTCGGTGTCGCCGACGAAGACGGGACGATAGGGCAAGCTCGACCACGCCTCGCCCGGCGCGAAGCGGTCGAGTTGAAGTCCGCTGATATGGCCATAATCGGAACGGCGGCCCTTGATGGCCTCGGCGAGTTCCTCGAAGGAAAGCGTGGTGGATGAGCTGGGCATGACGACGTTCTAGACCAGTGTCGGGGGCGGCGCAAAACCTCGCACGGCGGCCCTGCAATGCCGGTTTGGCCTCGACACAGCCCGCCGAAGCAACGATGGTGGGCGTCCCATCGCCCGCGAGGAGTATCCCATGGCCGACCCCGAAACACCCGTCACCAATCCGGGGCCCGTCACCATTTCCAGCTCGAGCTCGGAACGGGCGCCGATCATCTATTTCGACGGTGCATCCTGCTTCGGCCACCACAACGGTGCGATCCAGATCGAGCTCGCCGCGAATCTCCTGATGCCGGTCGGCGCCGCCGTCAGGGTCGACGTGGTCCAGACCGCGCACTTGCGCTGCAGCGTTGCCGCCGCTCTGGCGCTGCGCGAAGCGCTCGACAAGGCGCTGGCGATGTACAAGCAGGGTCAGGAGCAGCCGCCGCTGGAAGACATTCCGGCCGTGAAGAATTGACGCCTCAGAGAAGCGATCGCATTCGAATGCGATCGCTTCTAATCAGCCGACATGCACCTTCGGCTTCCTGCCGCCGTTCCACTTGCCGTCCAGCGCGCGCTCGATCTGGGCGGCAAGTTGCAGCAAGAGGCCGTCATTGGCCTGCTTGGCGATCGCCTGGATGCCGAGCGGAAGGCCGTGCTCTTGCGCTGCCATCGGCATCGAGATCGCCGGCATGCCGCAGAGATTGGCGAGCGGCGTGAAGGCGAAGAAGCGCCAGAGATTGTCGAACCAATCGCGCACGTCAGGATTGTCGGAGATCGTGAGGTATTGCTTCGTGCCGACCTTCGGCGTCGGCAGCGCGGTGATCGGCGTCAGTATCACGTCCCACTGCTCGAAGAAGCTGCCGAAGCCGCGCGAGGTCGTGTTGAACACGCCCTGCATCTTGGCGCGTTCGGCGAAGCTGGTGTGGCGTCCGGCTTCCCAGATCCGGATGTTCATGGGCTCGATCAGATCTTCCGGCGGCTTTTCCAGCCCGCGCGCGGCCAGCACGTTGGAGATCACCACCGCGAAATTCGAGATGTAACAGGTGGTCTGCGCCTCGAACGCGGCCGGAAGGTCGAGCTCCGGCAAGGCATAGTCGACGTGGTGGCCGAGGCCCTCGAGGAAGCGTCCGGCCTTCGCCAGCTCGGCTGCGATCTCGGACGTCGCGGTGTAGTCGCCCCAGGTGTGGGACAGCGCGATGCGGAGCTTTCCGGGATCGCGCTTGATCATCTCGGAATAGGGCTGCGCCGTGGTCCAGAACGGCATGAACTCGCCGGGCGCGGGCCCGCGGGCATGGTCGACGAAGGCCGCGGTGTCGCGCACCGTGCGCGACTGGCAGCCCTGGATCGAGACGAGGCCGGTGAGATCCGACATGTGCGGCGCCAGCGAGAATACGCCGCGCGACACCTTCAGGCCGATATTGCCGTTGACGCCGGCGGGAATGCGGATCGAGCCGCCGCCGTCGGTCGCATGCGCGATCGGCACTACGCCGGCCGCGACCATCGCGGCGCTTCCGGCCGACGAGCCGCAGGTGGTGTAGTCGGTATTCCAGGGATTGCGGGTGACGTAGACCGCGGGATTGTCGGCCGAAGAGCACACGCCGAATTCCGGCGTCGTGGTGCGCCCGATCAGATTGAGGCCGGCCTGGCGGAATTTACCGGTCAGGAACGTGTCGGCCGCAGCGCGGTTACCGCGCATCAGCAGCGAGCCCATCTCCTGCAGGCGACCCTTCATGGTCGGACCCAGATCCTTCATCAGGAAGGGCAGGCCGGCGAATGGGCCGGCGAGGTTGGCGCCGTCCTTGGCGGGATCGGCGATCACGTCATCGAACAGCTCGACCACGCCCGACAGCGTCGGATTGACCTTGGCAACGGCAGCGGCCGCCTGACGTGCCAATTCCTTGGCCGTCAATTCGCCCTTGCGGACGCGCGCCGCCAGGCCGACGCCATCGTGCTGCGTCCATTCATTCCAGCTCATCGGCATAGTCATGAAGTCAGATCCCTCGAGGTGTTGCGTCACCTTTTTCGCAAGGGCCGGCATGAATCAACTGAGCCGCCGCGAGGGGCAGGGTTGCGCCGGGCGGAGAGGTGGCCCGTTAATCGGAGAGCCGCGCGATCACCGCAACCGGTCCGCCGCCCGCCGGGCCCTGATGCTCGGCGCCGCCCGAAACGTAGACCGCGCCGGTGCCGGCAAGGCCGGCGATCAGGCCGCCGACGGCGGCGCGGGCATGGCGCGTCGAGCTGATGTCGGTGTCCTCGAGCATGGTGTGGCGGAAGCCGCGCACGGCGCCGTCGGGGGAGGCCTCGGCCTTGGCGAAGATGTTTACGAGCTCGCGGTTCGCGGCAACTTGCGGTGCGACGCCAAGCCCGACACTCGTCAATGCCGATATGACGGCCGGAGCATCGATCGCATCGCTCATGACGGCATGTCCGATCTCGAATTCGCTCGCGGAGCCTTCCGAATTGCCGAGCACGATGACGACGTTGTGCATCAGCTCGATCCCGGACGAGGTCGACGCAACCTTCGAGAACAGATCGTAGCGCCGCAGCACGTCTTCATCGCGGATGTCAGGCGCGATTTCGCCGAGCGCGACCGCAACGCCGAGCGCGGATGCGCCGCGCGAATAGGCCATCGAGCTGTAGGCGCTGGTCGTCGCGGTCTTGCTGCCGCGCGCGGCGGCCGCCTCGACACGCTCGCTGGTCAGCAGCGGACATTTGATCTGGACGAAATGGACGTCGGCGGTGTCAGTGATGCCCGCATCCGCCATCGCAGCCTTCACCGCCTTGGCCGTCTCGGTGATCTGCGCCGAGCGGCCGAGTTCCTCGGGCAGGAAATCGCGAGTCTGCGCCATGCCGATGCTCAGCCGCTTGCCGGAGAGGCCTGCCGGTCGCTGTTGAATCTCCTGGCGCGTAAACACTGTGATATGCGGGCTCAGCACGCCTTCGGTGCCGCCGGACATCACGAAGGCGATGCGCTGCTCGACCTCGTGCGGCGCCAGCTTGAGCTTCGGCGCCAGCGCCGTGCACAATGCGGCGACGGCATATTCCCGGGTGAAATCGTTGACGCCGCCATTGCCCTCGGTCTTGCCGAGGATCGCCAGGATGGAGGCTGGATCGACCGCGCCTGATCCGATCAGGCTCATCAGGCCGGAGACGTCGCCGGGGCCCTTGGTGGCAATCTTGAAGACGCCGACCGATGTGGTGCGCATGGAGTGTCCTTGTGGGCAGTTCGGTGGTCCGGCAGGGTCAACCAGCCGTGGAAGCGGGTGGATGTCAAGTGTGAGACGTCCGTAGCCCGCGCGGAGCGCAGCGCAATCCGGGCAAAACGCTCGATCGTCATTCCGGAGCGCGCGAAGCGCGAGCCCGATGAAAGTGAGCTTGAAGCCGGAGCTGTTGCGACATACTCCGTCATTGCGAGCGCAGCGAAGCAATCCAGAGTCTTTCCGGGGAGGAATTCTGGATTGCTTCACTAGTGGAGGGAGTATGCATCGAATCTCGCTTTCGTGCCCCGCCCCGACATCCCCACGATTGTGGCGAGATGGCATCGGTCCGACAAAAAATCCTCTGTCGACGGTTGCGTAGCGCACCTTGATGAATCAACCTCGGTTGGTCCATAAGCGGCGTCCCGCGGCCGGATTCCGGTCTGCGTCGCGTGCTTTGGAAGACAGAGGAAATCTCGCGTGGCAAATATCAACCAGAAAATTGCGCAGGAGCTTGGGGTACGGGCGGAGCAGGTTGAGGCGGCGGTGACGCTGCTCGACGGCGGCGCCACGGTTCCCTTCATCGCCCGCTACCGCAAGGAAGCGACCGGTGCGCTCGACGACGCGCAATTGCGGACCCTGGAGGAACGCCTGGTGTACCTGCGCGAGCTCGAAGATCGCCGCAAGGCGATCCTCGAATCGGTCCGCGAGCAGGGCAAGCTCGATGCCGCGCTGGAGGCCTCCATTCTCGCCGCGGACAGCAAGGCGCGCCTGGAAGACATCTATCTGCCGTTCAAGCCGAAGCGCCGCACCAAGGCGGAAGTCGCCAAGGAGGCCGGCCTCGAGCCGCTCGCCGTCAAGCTGATGGCCGAGCCCGGTAACGATCCGAAGGTCGTCGCCGAAGGCTTCATCAACGCCGAGAAGGGCGTTGCGGATGCGACTGCCGCGCTCGACGGCGCCCGCGCCATCCTGGTCGAACGCTTCGACGAGGACGCCGACTTGATCGGCGCCTTGCGCGAGGACATGTGGACCAATGCGCGCATGGCCTCCAAGGTGCGCGAGGGCAAGAAGACCGAGGGCGAGAAGTTCGCCGACTATTTCGATTTCTCGGAGCCCCTGACCAAGCTGCCGTCGCACCGCATCCTCGCGATGTTCCGCGGCGAAAAGGAGGAGATTCTCGATCTCCAGATCCAGGCCGAGGAAGCGCCGCCCGCAGGCGTTCCGGGGACCTATGAATTGAAGATCATGAAGCGGTTCGGCATCGCCGACCTCAAGCGCCCCGGCGACCGCTGGCTGATCGACACCGTGCGCTGGGCCTGGCGCACCAAGATCCAGGTGCATCTCAACATCGACCTGCGCATGCGGTTGTGGAACGCAGCCGAGACCGAAGCCGTGCGCGTGTTCGCTTCCAACCTGCGCGATCTCCTGCTGGCCGCGCCCGCCGGCACCCGCGTCACCATGGGGCTCGATCCAGGTTACCGCACCGGCGTCAAGGTCGCCGTCGTCGATGCCACCGGCAAGGTGGTCGACACGACAGCGATCTATCCGCACGAGCCGCAACGGCAGTGGAATGAGTCGCTGGCGACGCTCGGAAGGCTGGCGATCAAGCATCGCGTCGAGCTGATCGCGATCGGCAACGGCACCGCCTCGCGCGAGACCGACAAGCTCGCGACCGAGCTGGTTAAGGGCCTTCCAGAGCTGAAGATGTCCAAGATCGTGGTGTCGGAAGCCGGCGCGTCGGTCTATTCCGCCTCGGCTTTCGCATCGGAAGAGCTGCCGGGCCTCGACGTTACGCTGCGTGGCGCAGTCTCGATCGCCCGCCGTCTGCAGGATCCGCTCGCCGAGCTCGTCAAGATCGAGCCCAAGGCGATCGGCGTCGGCCAGTATCAGCATGATCTCGGCCAGGCCAAACTGGCGAAGTCGCTTGATGCGGTGGTCGAAGATTGCGTGAACGCGGTCGGCGTTGACGTCAATACGGCGTCCGCTCCGCTGCTGGCCCGCGTGTCGGGCGTTGGCTCGGGCCTTGCACAGAGCATCGTGGCCCATCGCGATGCCAACGGCCCGTTCAAGTCGCGCAAGGCGCTGAAAGAGGTGCCGCGGCTCGGACCGAAGGCGTTCGAGCAGTGCGCCGGCTTCCTGCGCATCCTCGGCGGCGAGGACCCGCTCGATGCCTCCGGCGTGCATCCGGAAGCCTATCCGGTGGTGCGCCGGATTCTCGCGGCGACCAAGAGCGACATCAAGGCGCTGATCGGCTCGAGCGAGATCGTGCGTACGCTGAAGCCGAAGGATTTCGTCGACGAGACCTTCGGTCTGCCGACCGTCACCGACATCTTGAAGGAACTGGAAAAGCCTGGCCGCGACCCGCGCCCGGCGTTCAAGGCCGCGGTGTTCAAGGAAGGCGTCGAGGAGATCAAGGATCTCCAGAAAGGCATGATCCTCGAGGGCACCGTCACCAACGTCGCCGCCTTCGGCGCCTTCGTCGATATCGGCGTGCACCAGGACGGCCTCGTGCACATCTCGGCGATGTCCAAGACCTTCATCAAGGACCCGCGCGAGGTGGTGAAGCCGGGCGACATCGTCAAGGTCAAGGTGCTGGACTTCGAGGTCGCCCGCAAGCGCATCTCATTGACGCTCCGCCTCGACGACGAGGTCGGCGCCAAGAAGGACGCGCCCGGCATGCAGCGCGACAATTCTTCTCGCAACCCCGCCCGCATGACCTCGTCGGCCCCGCGCAAGCAGGAATCCTCCGGCGGTGGCGGTGGCGGTGCGCTCGCCGAGGCGATGCGCCGCGCCGCGGAGAAGAACAACGGCAAGCGGGCCTAGAAGTGAGCCGCCCGACATAGCGCGCGCTCTCAACATCGTCATGGCGAGCGCAGCGAAGCAATCCAGTCTTTCTCCGCGGAAACAGTCCTGGATTGCTTCGCTGCGCTCGCAATGACGCGGAGAGAGCTGGGCAACCCTCCCTAACTTCCGCGTCAGAATCTGGCGCGCTTGTAAGTTGAAGCCGCCTTCCGCTTCCTCTCTGATCCTCCTCGCGCGGCAGCATATCGCCGCGGCACGGAGGATGCTTCGATGGACAACAGGCTTCTCAAAGGCCTCACTGCGGTGACGATCGCCGCAGCGATGGCGCTCGCTTCGCCGGTTCTCGCCAGAGGTGGCGGCGGCGGTGGCGGTCATGGCGGCGGCGGCTTCGGCGGTGGTGGCCACTTCGGTGGCGGCGGCATGCACGCCGGTGGCTTCGGTGGCGGCATGCATGTCGGCGGCATGGGCGGCGCGCACTTCGCCCATGTCGGCGGACCGGGCTTCGGTGGACCTGCCTTCGGCGGCGCACGTTTCGCCCATGCGGCAATCGGGCCGCGTTTCGCCGGCGCTCCGCTCGCCACCCGCGCAGCCTTCGGTCCCCGGTTTGCCGGTACAGGCTGGCACGGCAGGCCCTTCATCGGCCGGCACGCCTTCTTCTTCCGACATCATCGCTTCCATCGGTTCGCCTTCTTTGGCGCGCCCTTCTATTACGCCAATTACTACGACGATGGTTGCTGGCGCCGGAGCTGGACGCCTTATGGATGGCAATGGGTCAATGTGTGCGGGGACAATTGGTATTAGCATCGCCGGTCCGCACCATTGTCGCGATCGCCACCGGGTGGTTCCGTTCAGCCCCGGAACGGGATAATCTGGTGGCGGTCGTCGCGCGGAGTTTGTCATGACCGGAGGCCACCGCCGCATCCTCATCGTCGAGGACGATCCGGAAACCGCAGGCCAGCTCGTCGAGGAACTGAAGACGTCAGGCTACGAGGTCGATCTCGCCGCCACGGGGCGCGAAGCGCTCAGCCGTGGCGGAGAGCGCGACTATGCCGTGATCACCATCGATCGCATGCTGCCCGATGTCGATGGCATCACCGTGATGCGGCAATTGCGCGACGACGGCATCGCCTCGCCGTTCCTGATCATCTCCGCGCTCGGCGAGGTCGACGATCGCGTTCGGGGCCTGCGCGCCGGCGGCGACGACTACCTGGTGAAACCTTTTTCCTTCGTCGAACTGCTCGCCCGGCTCGAGGCGCTCGGCCGCCGCAGCGAGACCATCGCGAAGGAAACCATTTTGCGCGTCGGCGATCTCGCCGTGGATCTGATCGCGCGCAATGCCAGCCGCCGCGGCCGCAAGATTCCACTGCTGCCGCGCGAGTTTCAATTGCTCGAATATCTCGTCCGCAACCAGGGCCGCGTCGTCTCCCGCGCGATGCTGCTCCAGCATGTCTGGGACCTGCATTTCGATCCCTCCACCAACATCATCGACGTCTATGTCGGGCGCGTCCGCCGCAAGGTCGACGATGCCCAGGCCTATCCGCTGATCCATACCATCCGCGGCATCGGATACTGCCTCCGTGCTCCTGGCTGACACGCTTCGGTCCTCGACCTTCCGCTTGGCGCTGATCGCAATCGCGATCTTCGGCCTGATCGTCGCGGCGATCCTCGCCTACGTCTATTTCGGCACGCTCGCCTATGTGCGGAGCCGGGTCGGCGATGCCGGCGACCACGGCGGCTTCACTGCGATGCTCGAGCTGGCGATGATTGCGGTTGCCGTGCTGCTGGTGGTGCTGTCGGGTGTCGCCGCCGTGCTGGTGACGCGGCGCACGGTCGGGCGGATCGAGGAGATCAATGCCACCAGCCGTGCCATCATGCTCTCAGGCCTCGACCGGCGCATTCCCCTGCGCGGCAGCCATGACGAATGGGACCGCGTCGCCGAAAACCTCAACCAGATGCTCGACCGCATCGAGACGCTGATGGGCGAGGTCAAGCAGGTCAGCGACAATGTCGCCCATGATCTGCGCACACCGCTGACACGGATGCGGGGACGGCTGGAAAAGGCCTATCACGCTCCGCGCGACGGCGAATCCGATGCCGCGCTGATCGGCGACACCATCGCCGATCTCGACGCCGTGCTCGGCATGTTCGCTTCCATCACGCGGATCTCGGAGATCGAGACCCGCGCCCGCCGCAGCGCCTTTCGCGCGCTCAACCTCGCCGAGATCGCCGGCGAAGTCGTCGAGCTCTATGATGCTGCCGCCGAGCAGGTCGCAACGCGCCTGAGCCTCGCCGGCGACCGCGAGGTCGCCGTGACGGGCGATCGCGACCTGCTGTTCGATGCCATCGCCAATCTCGTCGACAACGCGATCAAGCATGGCCGCCCCGGCGGAAAGGTCACCGTGACCTGTCGCAATGGCGGCGATGGCGCGACGATCGCCATCGCCGACGATGGCCCAGGCATCGCCGCCGACCAGCATGATCACGTGTTCAAGCGCTTCTACCGCCTCGAGCAGAGCCGCTACACGCCCGGCAACGGCCTCGGCTTGAGCCTGGTGGCGGCGGTGTCGCGGCTGCATGGCGCCGAGATCGCTTTGCACGACAATGCGCCGGGCCTGACGGTCCAGCTCAGCTTCCCAAATGCGCTATAGCTCGATCACGCCGCGGCGCGCCGCATGCGCCACCGCATCGGTACGCCCGGTCGCGTCCAGCTTGTCGAGCAGCGAGCCGACGTGGAACTTCACCGTGTGCACGGAGATGTTGAGCTGGCGCGCGATCATCTTGTTGGAGGCGCCTTCCGCCATCAGCGCCAGCACGTCGAGCTCGCGCTGCGTCAGGGCAATGTCCTCCGGCATGACGCGCGGATCGCGCGCGACGATGGTCGCATTGGCGATCTCCCCGTGCGCGGCAAGGCGAAGCCCCGCGACATTGCCGAGCAACGTCGCGAGGCGGTCGGCGAGGGCGGGATCGTCTATCTCGAGCGACAGGACGATGTCAGCCGTGGTGTCCTCGCTCACGCCTCCGGCCTCTCGCCGATCGTGACCTTGAAGCTGACAGGCTCGCCGCCGCGGCGGACCGCGACGTCGACCACGGTGCCGACGCTTGCAGGTCCCAACGTTCGTGACAATGCGCGGACGCCCGAGAGCTTCTGGTCGTTGACTGCGACGATCACGTCCCCCTGCCGGATGCCGGCCGTGGCCGCCGGTCCGGCCTTGTCGACGTTCATCACCATCGCGCCGAGGCCGTCGTCGAGCCGGAGCGGCTGGAGGCCGAGCCCGAGATATCCGCGGGCAATGCGGCCGCGGCTCTCCAGCTGCGCCGCGACGCGCTCGATCGTTGCCGTCGGGATCACCAGCACCCGCCGAGGCCCGAGCACGGCCATGCCGAGGGGCTCGCCCGAGGCGTTGAGGGCAAGGCCGCCCTCCTGGCTCGGACGCAGGCGAACATCGAGCTCGATCCGGGCATCGATCTCGCCGCCGCGCAGGGAGCGCCACCCCTTGCCGGAGACCGACACCATCCCGAGCGCCGCGCTCGGGGCATCGCGATTGGTGGACACCACGACCGACAGCGCGCCGAGGGCAGGGACGGTCGCGGCCAGCTTCACCGGAGCGATGGCTGTATCGGCGCGCAGCAATGCAACATCAGTGGTGTGATCGCGGCCGACGACCGTGGCGGCAACCGTGCTGCCGTCGGCAAGCACGATCTGGAACTCGCCCTCGTCGGCCAGCGCCTCGTCGGCGGTGACGATCAGGCCTGTCTTCCAGACGAAGCCGGTCGAGCGGGAGCGATGCGAATGGACGGAGACGACGGAGGGCGCGGTCCGCGCCACGACATCCGCGAGCGCCGACGATAACGAAGTGAGAGCGGTGAGGTCGGTCATGGAAGGCTCCTGTAAGCTGTCCACAATCTGGGATGTCGCGGCAATTTGCGAAACTGGCCGGGTGGCCAGTCCTCCCTACGGCCACGCCCGACGAGCATGGGATTGGGAGCCGCTCACGGGAACGTGTAGCCGCGCGCCGGTGCGACTGCTCAAGGCGTAAGCGGCAGCTCAGAGCTCGCGATAGGCACGCTCGCCGGTTTCGGGCCGCATGAACACCCCGACGCGCTTGTTGGTCTCGGGATCGATGAAGCGTTCGCCGGTGTCGACCCAGCCGGGGCCGATCGGCTGCTTCGAAGCCGGCTTGTAGCGGGTGTCGTAGATGTAGCTCGCGATCAGGCCGATCCCGACGAATGTCACCGGCACGCCGAAAGGAAAGAAATGGCCGACGGCGAGCTGCAGAATCGCGATCACAAGCGCGGCGATACCGATCGGCAGCGACATGCTAGTGCGCGGGTTCGACGACGACGGCCGTTCCGTAGGCGACGATCTCGCTCATGGTCTGGCCGATCTCGGC
Source organism: Bradyrhizobium sp. UFLA06-24 (assembly GCF_054967145.1). NCBI lineage: Bacteria > Pseudomonadati > Pseudomonadota > Alphaproteobacteria > Hyphomicrobiales > Nitrobacteraceae > Bradyrhizobium > Bradyrhizobium sp. UFLA06-24. Next base: position 29,430 of record NZ_JADFUE010000028.1, on the reverse strand, counting down.
GGAGTCAAACCGCATCATCACGATCGCATTGGCGCCCATCGCGGTGGCGTTCTCGACCAGGCGGTCGATGGCGTGACGGCGCGCGTCTTCCAGCAGCCGTGTATATTCCGGAATCTCGCCGCCGACGATCGAGCGCAGGCCGGCGACGATATTGCCGCCCAATCCGCGGCTGCGGACGACAATGCCAAAACACTGGCCCAGCGTCCGAACCACGCGGTGGTTCGCGACGTTCTCGGTGGTGACGATCAACATGGGGCGTTCCTGCCTGGTTGCACGCCACCATTAGTACGATTCGGGACGGAACGGTTCATTGGCGCCTATCCTCAGGATATCATCAATGCCGCCTCGCCGTACCCAGGACGTTGTCCCAACGGTAGGAATAGCCAACGCCGATGATGTAATCCGGCGAATTCCGGTTAAGGCCGAACGCCAGGTGGAAATCGATCTGCTCGGTCCGGTTCAAGAGATAGCCGCCGCCGATATTGAACAGCGCGGTGCTGGCCCCGCGCGAGGGATAATCGCCGACATATTCGGCGAACAGCGCCAGCTTGTCGTTGACCTTCCGCTCGACCACGAAGGTCGCCTCGCTGGTCTGGCGGTTGGCGGGATCCGACGGTCGTAAGAAGCTCGTGAACATGCCGCTGATTCCCCAGCCGCCGCCGAGTTCGTAGGACCAGGGCACCTGCAGATAGGGTTGAAGGCCAGGGCCTGATATCGCGGGCGTGCCGGTCGGCAGACCGACCCCTGCTACCACCGAGAGATTGGCCGGCTCCGGCAGCCCACTGACCTGCCATTTCACGGCGGGGGTGACGTTGGTAAAACCGGTGTCGACCGGGCCGGCCAGTCGCCCCACATAACTCGGCACGTCTACCAGCACTTAGAGGCAGGGCGCGACACCAAAACGGAGCCGGCTGTTGCTGCCGTCAAATCCCTTCGCCGCGCTCTGGCCCGATGTGTTGAGGCCGTTCTCGACCTGGATGCTGCCGGCAGGCACGACCAGGCTGGAATTGGTCACGTCAGGGCGATCGGTCGCGATCTCCGATTGCGGCGAGGGGCACTCACCCGCTTCGGCCATGCCGGGGCACGCCGCGACGGCGAGGAGCCCGACGCAGCGCCAAGAACCCCGCCGGCGCGGGAGGACAAGTCGCAAAATCACCAATACGCTCTTCAAAGGCATGTGCTTGCTGGCAATACGACCCCATGTTAGCACGCACCGGATCGCGCGCCTGTCAGGCAAGACTCAGCTTTCCCGGACTTTATTCCCGACATGACCGAATTTCGCGGCGTCTTTCCCTATCTGGTCTCGCCCGTCAGTGCCGACGGCGCAGTGCGGACCGATGTCCTCACAAAGCTCTGTGACGATCTGATCGAGGCCGGCGTGCATGGACTGACGCCGCTCGGCTCGACCGGCGAGTTCGCCTATCTCGATGCCGCACAGCGCCTGGCGGTCGTGCAGACCACGATCGCGGCTGCGAAAGGCCGCGTGCCCGTGGTGGCGGGCGTTGCGTCCACCTCGACGGCCGACGCTGTGGCGCAGGCGAAGGCCTATCAAAAACTCGGCGCCGACGGCATCCTGGCGATCCTCGAGGCCTACTTCCCGCTCGCGGATGCCCAGGTCGAATCCTACTTTCGCAGCATCGCGGATGCCGTGGACATTCCGGTCGTGATCTACACCAATCCGCAATTCCAGCGCTCGGATCTGACCCTCGACGTCATTGCACGCCTCGCCGCGCATCCGCGCATCGGCTACATCAAGGACGCCTCGACCAACACGGGACGGCTGCTCTCGATCATGAATCGCTGCGGCGATTCCTTGCGCGTCTTCTCCGCCTCCGCCCATATCCCGGTTGCGGTGATGCTGATCGGCGGGCTCGGCTGGATGGCGGGTCCGGCCTGCATCATCCCGCGCCAGAGCGTTAAGCTCTACGACTTCTGCCGCGCCGGCCGCTGGGACGAGGCCATGGCGCTCCAGCGCAGGCTTTGGCGCATCAATGAGGCCTTCGCCCGCTTCAACCTCGCCGCTTGCATCAAGGCCGGCCTTGCGATCCAGGGCTACCACGTCGGCGATCCCGTCCCGCCGCAGGCGCCGTTGACGGCGGATGCGCGCAAGGTGGTGGAAGCGGCGCTCAGGGAGCTGACGTGATCGTCATGACGAAATCGTAGGTAACCCGCCCGAAACCGCGGCTGGTCTGACCTCGATTGGTCCGCTAAAAGGCAGCCCGCATTGAAGACCTCGAGGACCCAGCGGAATGAACATCCTTCCCGGCAATCTGCGTTTCGGAGCGGGCCAGCCCGTCAAGCGTTTGGAAGACCAGCGGCTGCTCACCGGGAAGGGACAATTCATCGACGACAAGCCGGAGGACGGCGCGTTGTGGTTGCACGTGCTGCGCTCGCCGCATGCCCACGCGAAGATCGTCTCGATCGACACCAGCGCAGCCGCATCGATGCCGGGCGTTACCGCGATCTACACCGGTGCTGATCTCGTCAAGGACGACATCGGCGCGATTCCGACGCTGAGCATCTTTAAGCGTCCTGACGGCAAGCCGATGACGGTGCCGCCGCGCCGCCTGCTCGCCCATGAGGTGGTGCGCTATGCGGGCGAAGCAGTCGCGGCTGTGGTCGCCTCGTCGCGTGCCGACGCGCAGAGCGCCGCCGAGGCGATCATGGTCGAGTATGACGTGCAGCCCGCCGTGGTCGATCCGCGCGAGGCCGTCAAACCCGGCGCGCCAGTGGTGTGGCCGGAGGCGCCCGACAACATCGTCGGCGCGATGAGCTATGGCGATGCAGCCAAGGTGGACGAGGCCTTTGCCAAGGCCGCGCACACGGTCGAGCTCGATCTCGTCAGCCAGCGTCTCGTTCCTTCCGCGATGGAGCCGCGCTCGACCATTGCCGAAATCGACAAGAAGACCGGCCGGCTGCTTCTCCATGTACAGTCGCAGACCCCGGCCTCGACCCGCGACGTGCTGGCCGAAGCCGTGCTGAAGCGTCCCAAGGACAGCGTGCGCGTGCTGGTCGGCGACATCGGCGGCGGCTTTGGCCAGAAGACCAATCTCTATCCCGAAGACGGCATCGTCGCCTACGCCGCGACCAAGCTGAACAAGAAGATCCGCTGGCGCGGCGATCGTACCGACGAATTCGTCGGCGGCACCCACGGCCGAGATCTCACCTCGACCGCGTCCTTCGCGCTGGACGAGAAGGGCAAGGTGCTCGCCTATCGTGTCAGCTCGATCGGCTGCACCGGCGCCTACTCCTCGGGCGCGGGCAACATCATCCCGCTGGTGCTCGGGCCGTTCGTGCAAACCGGGGTCTACGATCTGCCGCTGGTGCATTTCGAGGTGAAGTCGGTGATGACCCACACCGCGCCGGTCGGCGCCTATCGCGGCGCGGGCCGGCCCGAAGCCGTCTTCATCGTCGAGCGCCTGTTCGACGCGGCCGCGCGAAAGATCGGGATGGATCCGCGGGCGATCCGCAAAGCAAACTACATCAAGCCGGCGCAGCTGCCCTACACCAACGCCGCCGGGCAAGTGTACGATTCCGGCGCCTTCGCCCACATGCTCGATCGCGCCGTGAAGCTTGCCGATTGGGATGGCTTTGCCGCGCGCAAGAAGGCGGCGAAGAAGAAGGGCTTGCTCTACGGCCGCGGCCTGACTTCCTATATCGAATGGACCGGCGGCCGCGCGCATACCGAGAAAGTCAGCCTGCACGCGACCGCGCAGGGCCGCGTCGTGCTGCATTCCGGCACCATGGCGATGGGGCAGGGGCTGCAGACCACCTACACCCAGATGATCTCCGACACGCTCGGCATTCCCATGGACAAGATCGACGTCGTGCAGGGCGACACGGATCTCGCCATGGGCTTCGGCAGCGTCGGCTCGCGCTCGCTGTTCGTCGGCGGTACGGCGGTCGCGGTTTCCTCCAACGACCTGATCCAGAAGGCGCGCGAGAAGGCGGCGAACGTGCTGGAGACCTCGGTCGAGGACATCGAGTATCAGGGCGGCATGCTCACCGTGGTCGGCACCGACCGCCGCATCAGCCTGTTCGATCTCGCCGAGAAGGAGAGCGGCGCCAAGCTCAGCGTCGATTCCGAAGGCGAGGTGGATGGGCCGAGCTGGCCGAACGGCACGCATATCTGCGAGGTCGAAATCGATCCTGAAACCGGCATGTCAAAGGTCGTGCGTTACACCACTGTCGATGACGTCGGCGTCGCCGTGAACCCGATGCTGGTGACCGGACAGATTCATGGCGGCGTCGCACAGGGCATCGGCCAGGCCCTTTACGAAGGCGTCTCCTATGACGCTGATGGTCAGCTCCTCACCGCCAGCTATCAGGATTACTGCATCCCGCGTGCCGACGACGTGCCTCCGATCGTGGTGACGCTGGATGATACCGCGCCCTGCCGCACCAATCCGCTCGGCGCCAAGGGCTGCGGCGAATCCGGCGCCATTGGCGGCCCGCCTTGCGTCACCAACGGCGTGATGGACGCGCTGAGCGAACTCGGCATCACCCAACTGAACACGCCGCTGACACCGCAGAAGATCTGGAAGGCAATCAGGGACGCGAAGGCTGGATAGCAGCCTCGCCCCGGCCGTCATTGCGAGCGCAGCGAAGCAATTCAGGATCCCTTCGCGGAAAAAGTCTGGATTGCCTCGTCGCACCAGCGCAAAATCGCTTCGCGATTTTGTCGCGAGCTCCTCGCAATGACGATCGAGAGAGCCGTCGCCCTCAAATCCCAAGCATCATCTTCGCAATGATATCGCGCTGGATCTCCGAGGTGCCGCCGAAGATCGTGTAGGCGCGGCCGTTGAGATATTCCGGTACCACCGTCAGCATGTCCTCGGGCAGCGCCGGCTCGTGGTTGAGCTTGTAGAGCGGGCGCATCGGCTCGACGGCGAGTGCGTCGTGGCCAATCACGTCGACCCCTAACCGCGTCACGGCCTGGCGGATCTCGCTGTTGCGCAGCTTCAGAATCGATGACACCGCGCCGGGGTTTTGCCCGGTCTGAAGTGCCGACAGCACGCGCAGCTCGGTCATCTCCAGCGCGTCGATGTCGACCTCGACCTCGGAGATGCGGGAAGCGATGTCAGGGCTGTCGATGGCGCGGCCCGTGAGATCGGACTCAGCGAGTTCGGTGATGGCGCGCAGCCCCTCGCGCAGCTTGGCGGACGCGATGCCGGAGCCGCGCTCGAACTCGAGCAGATATTTGCCGTAGGTCCAGCCCTTGCCTTCCTCTCCGACGCGGTTGGCGACGGGCACGCGTACGTCATCGAAGAATACCTGGTTGACCTCGTGGTCGCCGCCGATGGTGAGGATCGGCCGCGTGGTGATGCCAGGCGTCTTCATGTCGATCAGGATGAAGCTGATGCCGTCCTGCTGCCGCGGCCCGTCGCTGGTGCGGACCAGCGCGAACATGCGGTTGGCGTGGTGGGCATGCGTGGTCCAGATTTTGGTGCCGTTGATGACGTAGTCGTCGCCGTCGCGCACCGCGCGCGTCTTGAGCGAGGAGAGATCGGAGCCGGAGCCCGGTTCGGAATAACCCTGGCACCAATAGTCCTCGCCTGAGAGGATCCGCGGCAGATAGAAATTCTTCTGCTCCGGCGAGCCGAAACCTATGATGACGGGGCCGACCATCTTCACGCCCATCACGTTGACGTTGGGCGCGCCGGCCCGCGCGCATTCGGTCTCGAAAATCCAGCGCTGCGCCGGGGTCCAGTCCGGCCCTCCATGTTCGACCGGCCAGCCCGGGGCGCCCCAGCCGCGGCCGTGCAACGCGCGCTGCCAGGCCATGCCGATGTCAGGATCGGAGAATACCGACGGGGTCAGCGCGGTGGCGCGCTTCATCTCCTCGGTAAGATTTTTGGCGATGAAGCTGCGCACCTCGCTCTGGAAGGCGCGCTCTTCGGCATTGAACGACAGGTCCATGATGCGCTCCTCTCAGGCCGTGCGGGCAAGCTGGGCGTGGCGGGCATAGTGGTGCGCGCTGCCGCCGAACAGCGTGTCGAAGGCGACGAGCCGCTTGAAATAGGCGCCGACCTCGAGCTCCTCGGTGACCCCCATGCCGCCGTGGAGCTGGATGGATTGTTCGCCGACGAAGCGCGCGCATTTGCCGATCTTGGCCTTCGCGCCCGATGCGGCGCGAACGCGTTCGAGCGGGGAGCTATCGGCCTTCAGCGCAGCGCGGAGCGCCATCGAGCGGGCTTCGTCGACCTGGATCGCCATATCGGCGAGGCGGTGGCGGATCACCTGGTTGGCGGAGAGCGGCCGGCCGAACTGTTTTCGGATCTTGGTGTAGTCGAGCGTCGTCTCCAGCAACGTCTGCATGATGCCGACCGCTTCTGCACCAAGCGCGGCCGTGGCGCGATCGACGGCCCATTCGACCGCCGGCAGCGCGTCCTTGCCGTCGCCGAGCAGAGAGTCCTCCGGCAGCTGCACGCCTGACAGTCCGACGTTGCAGGCGCGTCCGCCGCCGAGGCGCGGATAATCGGTGAGCGCGAGGCCCGGCGCGGTTGCCGGCACCAGAAACAGGCCGAGCCGCCCTGACGGCCCGTGATGATCATGGAGGTGCGCAGAGACGATGATCTCGTCGGCGGCGTGGCCATCGAGCACGGCGATCTTGCTGCCTTCGAGCCGCCAGCCTTGCGCTGTCTTGGTTGCTGATGTCGCGACCTTGGCAAGATCGAACCTCGCCGCACGCTCGGAGTGTGCAAACGCCAGCTTGAATGATCCGTCGGCGATCTTGGGCAGGCTGGCCTGCTTCTGTGCCGTACTGCCGCATTTCTCGATTAGCGCAGCGCCCAGCACGATCGTCGCGATATAGGGCTCCGATACCAGTCCGCGTCCGAAGGCTTCCATCAATACGCCGATCTCGACCGGCCCGCCGCCGAGACCGCCGAACTCTTCCGCAATCGGCAACGCCAGCCAGCCGAGCTCGGCGAACTGCTTCCACACCATGGGGCTGAAGCCGAGCGGATCGTTCGCCATTTTGCGGCGGTGGTCGGCATCATAGCTCTCGGCCATGAAGCGTTCCGCGCTCTCGCGCAACAGCCGTTGCTCGTCGCTGAGATTGAGGTCCATGTTTCTACTCCGCGGCCGCCGGCTTGCGCACGGAAGGATGCAGTCCGGATGGATCGACCACCATGCCGAATTCCTGAAGATTGTGGGCGTGACAGAGCTGATGCAGTGCAAAGGCCTGGTCGATCGCGGCGGGCTGGCCCATCACGTCGACGGAGCGGTTCACCGCTTCCTTGGTCAGCTTCAGTGCGAAGGACGGCTTTGAAGCGATCCGGCGCGCCAGCTCCAGCACCTTCGATGAAAGCTCCGCGCGCGGTACGACCTGGTTCACCATGCCCAGCTGATGCGCCTCCTGTGCGCTCCAGCTGTCGGCCGTGAACAGGAACTCCTTGGCCTTGCGCGGCCCCAGTTCCCAGGGGTGCACGAACCATTCGACGCCGCAGACGCCCATGGTGACGACAGGGTCGCAGAACTGCGCGTCGTCGCTGGCAACAATGAGATCGCAGGCCCATGCCAGCATCAAGCCGCCGGCAATGCATTTGCCATGCACCTCGGCGACTGTGGGCTTGGCGAGGTTGCGCCAGCGTCGCGTGATCTGAAGATATATTTCCTGCTCGCGAGCGAAGCGACCATGGGCATTGGGTTCGGCAAAGCCACCCCAATTTCCCACAGGCGGAAAATCGACGCCCGCGACATTTTTGCCGCCAGGGCGCAGATCATGACCCGAGGAGAAATGCGGCCCGTTGCCGGCGAGGATGATCACCTTGACCGTGTCGTCCTGCACCGCCGCGTCGAAGGCGGCGTTGAGGTCGTAGGTCATTTGCAGGTTCTGCGCATTGCGCGCCTCGGGCCGGTTCATCACAACCCGGGCAATCGCGGGCTCCGGCCGCTCCACCAGAATGGTCTCGAACGAGGACATGGCGCGCTCCCCTGTCTTATTGTTTGCGTCGAGTTGACTATGCCGCGTGGTGATAGGCAAGAGGCTTGCGTCCGGGCGCCGCTTTTCGCGCCACGACGACATCTGGCGCCTCATGCGCGCAATCTGGTAGTTTGCGTTCGATTCCACCGGGAGAAATTTGATGCGCAAGATCCTGACCGTGCTGGCAGCGCTGGCCTCGCTCAGCCTCACCAATTGCGGCTACAACGCGATCCAGAGCGAGGACGAGCAGATCAGGGCCAACTGGTCCGAGGTGGTGAACCAGTACCAGCGCCGCGCCGACCTCGTGCCCAATCTGGTCAATTCGGTAAAGGGCTTTGCGCAGCAGGAAAAGGACGTTCTGCTCGGCGTCACCAATGCCCGCGCCAAGGTCGGCAGCATTCAGGCGACGCCCGAGGTGCTCAACGACCCCGCCGCCTTCCAGAAATTCCAGGCCGCCCAGGGCGAGCTCTCCAGCGCGTTGTCGCGGCTCCTTGTCGTCACCGAGAATTATCCGCAGCTCAAATCGGATGCCCTGTTCAAGGATCTGATGTCGCAGCTCGAGGGCACCGAGAACCGCATCACGGTCGCGCGCAACCGCTACATCAAGTCGGTGCAGGAGTATAACGTCACCATCCGCTCGTTCCCGAGCAACCTCACCGCCATGATGTTCGGCTACAAGGAGAAGCCGAACTTCTCGGTCGATAACGAGAAGGAAATTTCGACCGCGCCGAAGGTCGATTTCAACCCGGCGCCTGCGCCGTCGAAGTAAGTGTACTTCGTTTTGCGAATGGCTTTCACCCCACAGAACCCTGTCATCCCCCGCGAAAGCGGGGAATCCAGTACGCCGCGGCTTCTCCGTAGGCCGCTAGCGCCTCTGGAATACTGGATCGCCCGGTCAAGCCGGGCGATGACACTGAGGGTGTGGTTTGCAGCCATCGTTACGGCGTTCCTCGTTAACTTCACAATCTCCGCCGCGGCCGACGTCGCGGTCCCCCAGCTCACCGGCCGCGTGGTCGACCGCACCGGGACGCTGTCGAGCGGCGATATCGCCACGCTGTCGCAAAAGCTCAGCGATTTCGAGACGCGCAAGGGCAGCCAGATCGCGGTGCTGATCGTGCCGACGACGGAGCCGGAGACGATCGAGCAGTTCTCGATCCGTGTCGCGGAGGCCTGGAAGATCGGCCGCAAGAAGATCGACGACGGCGCCATCCTGGTGGTCGCCAAGAACGACCGGCATCTGCGCATCGAAGTCGGCTACGGTCTCGAGGGCGCGCTGACCGACGTCGCCTCGCGGCGGATCATCGACGAGGTCATCACGCCGAAATTCAGGGAGGGCGATTTCGCCGGCGGTATCTCGGCCGGAGTCGACCGGATGATGCGCGTCGTGGATGGCGAACCGCTGCCGGTGCCTTCGCGCAGCGTCAACTTTGCCAATCTGGACGACATCGGCCCGGCTGTCCCGTTCGTCCTGTTCGCCTCGCTCGTCGTCGGCGGATTCCTGCGCGCATTGCTGGGGCGACTGCTCGGTTCGGTCGCGACCGGCAGCGTGATCGGCGTGCTGGCGTTGCTGATCCTCGGGTCGGGCGCACTGGCCCTGCTCGCTGGGATCATCGGCTTCGTGCTGTCCTTCATCGCCGATCTGTTTCCGGCCTCGACCGGCTCCTCGCGCGGCGGCTCGTGGTCGGGCGGATCCTCGTCCGGCGGCTGGAGCAGCGGATCGTCGTCCGGCGGCGGCTTCAGCGGCGGCGGCGGCAGCTTTGGTGGCGGCGGCGCCTCGGGGAGCTGGTAGCCATGAGCATCAGGCGTATTGCGAGGCATCTCCTCCAGCACCACTGGCGCGCCAGACGGGTATTTCCTCAAGCCGTGCTCGACCGCATCGAGCAGGCGATCAGACAGAGCGAGAAGACGCATTCTGGCCAGGTCCGTTTCGTCGTCGAGGGCGCACTCGATGGCCGTCCGCTGTTCCGCAATCAGCATGCCCGCGCGCGTGCGCTCGACGTGTTCTCGCATTTGCGGATCTGGGACACCGCGCACAACAACGGCGTGTTGATCTATCTGCTGCTCGCCGATCGCGACGTCGAGATCATCGCCGATCGCGGCATCGACGCGAAAGTCGGCGCGGCGGGCTGGGAGGCGATCTGCCGCACGATGGAGACCGCGTTCAGCGCGGGCCAGTTCGAGCGCGGCGTGATCGACGGCATCGCGGCGGTGTCGCGGGAGCTCGCCAGGCATTTCCCGCCGTCGGGTGCGCATCCGAACGAGCTGCCGGACAAGCCGGTGGTGATGTGAGCCTAGTTGTCATTGCGAGGAGCCCTTGCGACGAAGCAATCCAGAATCTCCCAGCGGAAAGATTCTGGATTGCTTCGCTGCGCTTGCAATGACGGTAGAGACACCGTGCCTAATCATCCAGCTTGTTCAGATCCCGCACCGACTGCATGATCGGTTCGAAATTCGCGCGCGCGTCGAGCGCGTCGAACAGTTGCGCGGTGTCCTCCAAGAGGCCGTGCGACCGGGCAATGGCGATGCGAACGTCCTCCTGTGGTGTATCGGATAGCCGCCCGTGGCCCGACAGCAGGATCCTGGCGTCCAGCCCCTTCAGCCGCTCCAGCGACTGGATGTAGTCGGAAATACTGCCGGAGCCGAACACGCCGCCCATCACGCCGCCGGGCATCAAGGTATCGGCGGCGAACAACAGGCCCTTGTCCTGATCGAACAGCGTGATGCAGGCCGAGGTATGGCCCGGCGTGTACATGACGTTGAGACGGAAATTGCCGAGATCGATCAGATTGCCTTCCTCGAGCCAGATGTCGATGTTGATCGGCACGTTCGGCTCGTTGAACATCTTGCGCAGCATCGAGAAATCGTCGCGCAGCATGATCTTGTTGGCGGCCAGCCGATGCGCGGCGACATAGGTGCGGCGCTCGTTGAAATGCCAGGCCGCGCCGATGTGGTCGAGATGCTCATGGCTCAGCACCACCATGTCGATCTTCTCCGGCGGACATCCGGCGAAGTGCAGGCACTCCACCATCGCCGGATAGTTCGACGACAGCCCGACGTCGATCAGGATGGTGCGCGCCGAGCCGCGTACGAGATAGGCGTTGGCGGCGCGGTTGGAGAAGCGGATCTGGAAGACATCGTCCGCCGCCTGGATCAGCGAGCAGACCTCGTTCTTCATCAGGATCGGGAATGCGGTCGGCTTTCGGTCGCTCATGATTGCCCCGCCCGGTAGGTGACCGCGTTGGAGGCGCGCAGGCGCTTCGACAGCGCGTCCATCACCATCAGTGCGAACGCCGGCTGCTGGCTGACGAGATAGACGAAGCGCGCGTGATTGATCCGCATCACCTTCGTGTCCGGTGCCGATGCGATCGCGGTTGCCGAGCGGGCCGAGCCGTCGATCACGGCCATCTCGCCGAAGAACTCGCCCTTGCCGAGCTTGATGATGCTGGTCTTGCGCGCGCCGTCGAGTTTGGCGATCTCGACTTCGCCGTCGAGCACGACGAACAATTCGCGGCCGGTCGAGCCCTCCTCGAAGATGACGTCATCGACATCAAACGCGTTGATGCATTTCTCGATCGTCATGGCACCCCCCAAACGCCTTCTGGCTGACGGGACGCCCCATGTTAGCCGGGGAACAATCACCGGCAAACACTCCTTCGGCTGGTGAGCATGGCCTACCGCAGAGCAGCATTGGCTGACGATTTGTTGCACGCCGCCACGCCGGTTCCACTTTCCCGACCCAATTCGGCCCCGGACGAGTTCCTAAAATTTCGGTAAGCGGGTCCCGAGGTAAGGAATTCGCAAGCAATGAAAGTTACCAAAAGGTCAACCTGGACTGGAGTATTTGAGCCGTGAGCGAACCCATGCCCGAACTGGCCGGCCAAGAGACCAACGACCGGACTGGCGCTGTTGAGGCCGCCGCAGGCATCGAGGCCCCCTCGATCGCCCCCGACCACGAGACGCCGCCCAAGCCTGATCAGATCAAGCCGGATGCTCCGAAGGTCGAGCCGCCCCGCGCCGAGGTCCCGAAATTCGAGGCCAAGAGCGAACCCAAGGCCGAACCCAAGGCCGAGCCGAAGCCGGGCAAGCTGATCGTCATGGCGCCCTCGGAGCGGTCCTGGGAGCGCGAAGAGTTTGCCCCGCATGTGAAGGCCGATGACGTGCGCGAGACTGGCAGCAAGCGCCGCCTGTCGGCGATGGCTGCTGTGGTGGCGATCGCGGCCTGCGTCGGCGCCATCAGTGGCGCGCTCGCGACCGCGGGCATGATGCATTTCGCCGCCGCCCCGGCGCCTGCGCAGGTCGCCGATACCATCGCGCTCGACGCCTCCATTGCGCGGATCGATGGCGATATCGTCGCGCTCAAGGCCAATGTCGAGCACACCTCGAAGGCCGGCCTCAGCCAGATCAACCGGACCAATGACCGTCTCGACAAGCTCGAGAAGGCGCAGGCCGAACCGATGGCCAAGCTCGCAAAACTGTCCGAGACCGTCGACAAGCTGCGCGCCACGCCGCCCGCCGCCCCCGCGCAGGCCGCCGCAGCAGTGCCCGCAAACGAGACCACCGGCACGATCGCGCCGGCTCCGGCCCAGGTCGCGACAGCCGCTGCCGCGCCGGCCGCACCCAAGGCCGAGGTCGGCCGTCTGCCGACGATCGAAGGCTGGCGGCTGCGCAACGCGGCCAACGGCGGTGCGCTGATCGAGGGCCGTGGCGGCTTGTACGAGGTCTATCCCGGCGACCCCATCCCCGGTCTCGGCCGCGTCGATGCGATCCGCCGCCAGGATGGCCGCTGGGTGGTCGTCACCCCCAAGGGCCTCATCGTCGCGCGCTGAGCGTCCGATAGCCGAATTTCAAACAGGCGCTTCACCACCGCGTGAAGCGCCTTTTGACTTGAATAGGCTGTCAGGCGCGGTGTTAGTTGAGGCATGAGCCGCGCGCTGCGAATTCTCCTGGCCGTCACACTGTTGCTTGGCGGCGTCATGTCGCTCTCGGCAGCGGAGAACGCGCCGCTCGTTCGCGGCACCGCGATCACCGATCCTGATCTCCTGCGCAGGCTCGACCAGAGCGATGCGCTGTCGATCTCGCGGCTGTTGCAGCCCGAGCGTAACGGCAATTTTCCGCTGACGAGCGATGTGCTGTTCGCCTCGCTGCCGCAGCTCAAGGAGATTCCACCAGCGATCGATGCGGAGTTCGACCGCTACATCGCCCGGCACAAGCAGGCCTCCCCGAGCGAAGCCATCGGCGTCGGCGAGGGTTTCGACGTCCAGCTGTTCGATCGGGGCAATCTGAAGTCCGCCGACACGCGCTTCGTGCTGGCCGGCATCGTCAACCGCATGGACCGCGCCTATGTCTCGGAAGAGAGCTGCGGCGAGATCCGGCTGATCTATCGTCTGGCGCGGTTCGAAACCGGCAATACCGCGACGCGCCTGCCGATGACGTTCAACCTGGTGGTGAAGGCCCGCGATGCGCGCCCGTTCGACCAGAACGGCAAGCCCGTCACTTGCGCCGAGGTGGCGCGGCGCTGGCTCGACAATGGCGACTGGCAGGGGCTGATCGGCAGCCGCACCGCGCCTTACGACGCAATGATCGACCGTATCGAGACCAACATCCAGATCTCAATCGCGCCGAAATCGGCGCTGCACGATTTCCGCTCCGATTATCTGCTCAAGGTGTTCAAATACGATGCCGCCACCGGGACGTTCGTGGAATCGACGCTGGAGAACCAGATCGACCGCGATCGCATCCTCGCCGATGACGCACTCCGGCGCGACTTCAAGGACTGGCTGCTGACGCCGGCGAATCTGCGCGAGTTCGATCGCGGCACCGTGCTGATCCCGGAAAAGTATCTCGCCAAGGCGGCGGTGACGCCGACACCGGCGGGCCTTGATGCTTCGACATTGCAGCCGGAGTTCGGGATGATGCAAGGCGAGGGCGAGAGCGATCCTCTCTTCACCGACAACGACGTCGTCGGCGCGCTGAAGCAGGCGGCCGCGCGCGGCATCGCCTTGGACAACATCCGCTCGGTCGCGGGCTTCCAACGCCGCCTCAACGATGTCACCTGCTCGGGTTGCCACCAGACCCGCGGCATCGGCGGCTTCCATTTCCCAGGCGTGGACTGGCTGACGGACGGGGCCTCGAATTCCACCATCGTGCCGGCCTCGCCGCATTTCTTCGGCGACCAGATCCGCCGCCGCGACATCCTGACGGCGTTCGCGGAAGGCAAACGCCCTGATTTCTCACGCGGATTTGCCGGCCGCCCGCAAACCCGCGGCAACCGTGAGCTCGCCGGTACCGAATATCAGGATGGCTGGGGCGCTCATTGTTCCCTGCAAAATGCAGGATCGGGAACGGCCGACAAGAGTTTTACGTCATGGACCTGTGCTAAAGGTCTCACATGTCAGCCTGCGGCGGCCTCGAGCCGCATCGGCATGTGCTTCATCAAGACGCGTTAGCGCATGATCCGGAAAAGTGTGTGGCGGTTTTCCGATCAGATCATGCGCAAATCAAGCGACCCAACCGGTTCGGATGACCCATGACGGACACCAGCGAAGCCAACAAGGAGCGCAATCGCGAGATCGCGCAGAATGAGGAAGCCAAGCAGGTCGCCGGCAGCGTCCGCGTCAGCGCCTCGGCTGTCGCGGCGGCGGTCATCATCTGCGGAATCCTGTTCACGCTCCTCTGGCTGGCGCTGAGATAATAGCCGCTCTCACTTCGCGTAGTTCGTCATCCGTTTTCCCGGCAAGAGCTCGTAGGCCGGCTTCCAGCCCGGCAGTGCGGCCATGCGGCCGAGCCAGGCGTCGATGGCGGGATGGCTTTCCGCGAAATCAAAGCCGTGCTCGTCATCAGGATAGTGCAGATAAGCCATCATCGAGATATCGGCGATGGTCGGCTTGGCGCCGATCGCGAACGCGTTGTGCTGGAGGTGGCCGTCGAGAATGCCGAGGAAGTCGTCGAGCCGCCGGCGAAAGTGCTTCAGCACTTGCGGATCGCTCTTCTCGGTGAAGGCCCGCATGAAGCGGTAGGTCGCCATGTAGCCGGTGAGCTTGTGGTTGTCCCAGAACAGCCAGCGCAGCAGCTCGAATTGTTCGGCTTCCGTCTCGGCGCCGAAGCGGCCGTATTGTTCGGCCAGCTTGAGCAGGAGGGGTGCGGTCTGCGTCATCTTCACGCCGTCGACCTCGAGCACGGGAATTTCGCCCATCTCGTTCACGTTCCGGCGCCATTCCGCCGTGCGCGTGACGCCGCCGCCGAAATCGGTCCACACAGGCTCGAATGTCTCGCCGCAAAGCGTGAGCATCAGCGCCAGCTTGTAGCTGTTGCCGGATTCAGGGAAGTAGTGCAGGCGATAAGCGGGCATGGGACCTCGCGGCATTCCGTGTTTGCCGATGACTATACCGACATGGTTCTACCCCGTCATTGCGAGCGCAGCGAAGCAATCCAGCAATGCATCCGCGGTGGGATTCTGGATTGCTTCGCTGCGCTCGCAATGACGGGTCGAGAGCAGTGCGTCGCTACCCCACCGCCCCCTTCGCCCGCAGCTGCTGAATCGCGGCTTCGTCGTATCCTGCGCCACGCAAAATCTCGTCACTGTGCTCGCCGACGCCGGGCGGCTTGCGCGGCTGGACCTTCTTGGTGCCGTCGATCCAGATCGGGGAGTTGATGGTGAGCATGGTGTCGTTCTCGAACGGCACCAGCACTTCGTTATCGAGCATCTGCTTGTCGTTCGGAATATCGTCGAGAATGCCGACGATGCCGAACACCAGCCCGCTGCCGTCGAGAATCCTGCGCCATTCGGCGAGGTCTTTGGTCGCAAAAATCTCGTCAAAAATCTTGATGAGCTCGACCGAGCGGGCGTGGCGGTCGGGCTTGGTGGCGAAGCGCGGATCGTTGGTCAGGTCCTCGCGTCCGAGGCGTTTGGCCAGCGTCGGCCACTGCTTCTCTTCGCTGAGCAGCGACAGGATCAGCCAGCGGCCGTCCTTGCACTGATAGTGGTTGGCGACCGCATTGAGCGCGCGCTCGCGCGGCCGCCGCTCGCCGAACTTGGCGCCGCAGAGCTTGGCCTGCGCCAGCACGCTGGCGGCCCAGACGCCGTTGGCCATCAGGTTGGAGGCGACGTGCGAGCCCTTGCCGGTCTTCTCGCGCTGGTACAGCGCGGTGACGATCGCGCTGTACAGCGCCATGGCGCAGGGATGGTCGCCCATGCCGGCGACCGAGCGGGCCGGTGTGGTGTGGGTATCGGCGCGAACGAGGTCCATCAGGCCGGAGCGCGCCCAATAGGCGTTGCTGTCGAAGCCGGGCTTGTTGGCTTCCTCGCCCTTTTCACCATAGCCGGTGAAGGAGGCGTAGATCAGCCGGTCGTTGAGATGGGCGAGATGGTCATAGGAGATGCCGAGCCGGCCGCGCACCGGCGGCGGCATGTTGGTGATGAAGACATCGGCTTGTTCCACCAGTCTGTAGAGCACGGCCTGCGCCTCGGGCTTGGAGAGGTCGAGCGCGAGGCTCTTCTTGTTGCGGGCCTCGAGCAGCCAGGCGAAATTATGTTCGCTGGTGGGATAGCCGGGCAGGTTGGGCAGATTGCGGTAGGGATCGCCGGCGCCGGGCGGCTCGATCTTGATGACGTCGGCGCCGAAGTCGGACAGCACGGTCGCAGCCGCGGGCGCCGCGATGAAGCTTGCGCAGTCCAGAACCTTGAGCCCTGCAAAAATGCCTTTTTCCATCGCGGCGTTGCTCCCTCGCTCTTGTTGTTTCCCGCTGGCTGGAATTGGCGCGGGCACGTCGTGGGAGCCATTAGACCGATGTTTTGGCGGGATGCAACGGTATCGGGCGCAGGGCCTTACTCCTCTCCCGCAAGCAGCGCAGCGTTGCCGCCGGCCGCGGCGGTGTTGATGGTCACGGTCTGCTCGGTGGCGAAGCGTGCGAGATAGTGCGGGCCGCCGGCCTTGGGGCCGGTGCCGGACAGGCCATTGCCGCCGAACGGCTGCACGCCGACCACGGCGCCGATCATGTTGCGATTGACGTAGATGTTGCCGACCTGGACGCGGTCGATGATGGCCTCAATCGTGTCGTCGATGCGCGAGTGGACTCCAAGCGTCAGTCCGTAAGCAGTGCGCTCGATCGCCTGCAGCACGTGTCCGAGCGTCTCGGCGCGGTAGCGCACCACATGCAGGATCGGGCCGAACACCTCCTCGGTGAGCTGGCCGGCATCCCTCAGTTCGAAGATGTGAGGCGCGACGAAGCAGCCCTGCGGAGCTGTGCCCGCAAAATGCAGCCGGGCCTCGCTTTTCATCCGCGCGATGTGGGCATCGAGCCGCTGCTTGGCCTCGTTGTCGATCACTGGCCCGACATGGGTAGCGACATCTGCGGGATCGCCGATCTTGAGCTCGCGGGCGGCGCCCGCGATCATCTCGATCATGCGGTCGGCGACGTCCTCCTGCACGAACAAGAGCCGTAGCGCCGAGCAGCGCTGGCCGGCGGAGCGGAACGCTGAGGTCACGACGTCGTCGGCAACCTGCTCGGGCAGCGCGGTCGCATCCGCGATCATGGCGTTGATGCCGCCGGTCTCCGCGATCAGCGGCACGATCGGCCCGTCCTTGGCGGCGAGCGTCCGGTTGATGTGACGGGCGACCTCGGTCGAGCCGGTGAAGACGACGCCAGCGATGTCAGGCTGCGCGGTGAGCGCCGCGCCGATGCGGCCGTCGCCGGTGACGAGATGCAGCGCGCTTCTCGGGATACCTGCCTCGTGCAGCAGCGCGACAGCCTCGCGTGCGATGCGCGGCGTCTGCTCGGCAGGCTTGGCCACGACGCTGTTGCCGGCCATCAGCGCCGCGGTGACCTGTCCGAGGAAAATCGCCAGCGGAAAATTCCATGGCGAGATCGCGATGAAGACGCCGCGGCCGCGCAGCGCGAGCGTGTTGCTCTCGCCTGTCGGGCCCGGCATCGCTGTCTCGCTGCCGAACAGTTTTCGGCCCTGAGCTGCATAATAGCGGCAGAAATCGGCGGCTTCGCGCAGCTCGGAGAGCGCATCGTCAAGCGTCTTGCCGCCTTCGCGCTGAAGCAGCGCGATGTACTGTGCGCTGCGGCTCTCCAGCAGATGCGCGGCCTGCTCCAGCGCCGCCGCGCGCGTCCAGGCCGGCGTCCGGCTCCATCCGGCAAAGCCGGCGCGGGCCGCGACGACCGCCGCGCCCGCCTGCTCGGGCGTGGCGTCGGGGACCGGCTTGAGCTCGGGAGTCGCAGCCTTGACTTCGGCGAGCAGCCGGTCGAGCGCCGTGCGCTCGCCGAACTCGATGCCGGCTGAATTGTGCCGCTCCGGCGCGAACAGATCGCCCGGCAAAGGGATCTTGGCGTGATGGGCGTGATCCGGACGGATGATGAGATCGACCGGGCGCTTCAACAGCGCCGGCACCGGCACGCGATAATCGGCGGCCTGCGCCACGAAGGAGGAGTTGGCGCCGTTTTCGAGCAGTCGGCGCACCAGATAGGCGAGCAAATCGCGATGGCTGCCGACCGGGGCATAGGTGCGATAGGCGATCTCGGGGTGATCCCTGGCGAGCTGCTCGTAGAGCGCTTCGCCCATGCCGTGCAGGCGCTGGAATTCGAAGCCACCGCTCTCGCCCGCGAGCTCCAGCACGGTTGCGACGGTGAGCGCGTTATGGGTGGCAAATTGGGGAAATATGCGCGGGCGCAGTCCCAAGAGCTGCGATGCGCAGGCGACGTAGTTCAGATCCGTCATCGCCTTGCGGGTGAACACCGGATAGCCGTCGAGCCCGCGCTCCTGCGCGCGCTTGATCTCGGTGTCCCAATAGGCGCCCTTGACCAGACGCACCATCAGCTTGCGATCATGCGCGCGGGCCAGCTCGTGGACGTATTCGATCACCGCGCTGGCGCGCTTCTGATAGCCCTGGATCGCAAGGCCAAAACCGTCCCAGCCTTTGAGCGAGGCATCGGCCAGCGTTGCCGCGATGACGTCGAGCGACAGCTCCAGCCGGTCGGCCTCCTCGGCATCGACCGTGAAGTTGAGGTCATACGCCTTGGCGCGCCGCGCAAGATCCAGCAACTGCGGCACCAGTTCGCGCATCACGCGGTCGCGGCTGATCGCCTCGAAGCGCGGATGCAGCGCCGAGAGTTTGACGGAGATACCTGGGCGGTCGGGCAGGGGATGGTTGCCCGCAGCCTTGCCGATCGTCTCGATGGCGCTCGCATAGGCGTCGAAATAGCGTCGCGCATCCGCCGCCGTGCGCGCGCCTTCGCCGAGCATGTCGAAGGAGTAGCGCGACTTCTGACCAGAGCGCGGCTTGCCTCGCTCCAGCGCCTGCTCGATGGTCTCGCCCAGCACGAAATGATTGCCCATCAGCCGCATCGCCTGGCGCGTGGCGGTGCGCACTGCCGGCGCGCCCAGCCGCTTTACCAGCCGGCCGATGGTGCCGTCGGGCGTTTCGCCGGGCTGGATCACCCGCGCGGAGAGACCAAGCGCCCAGGCCGAGGCGTTGACCAGGAACGCCGTGGACTTGGTCTCGTGATGGATGAAGTCACCCTCGCCGAGCTTGTCCTCGATGAACTGGTCGGCGGTGCGGGCATCCGGCACGCGCAGCAGCGCCTCGGCCAGCACCATCAGCGCAAGGCCCTCCTTGGTGGAGAGCGCGAACTCGCGCAGCATGTCCTCGACCCCGCCGAGCCGGTCGTCGCGCTTGCGGATCGCCTCAATCAGCCGCGTTGCCGTGCGGTCGATCCGGGCTTCCTGCGCTGGGCTGAGATGCACCAACGGAAAGAGGCGCGCAGCGATGTCGGCGTCATCAGGCGCGTAGGGGGCAGAGAAGGGGGGCGGGAGGTTTGGCATGGCGTGTCCTGTAGCTGAGATCAGGATAAGACCCGCGCGACCGTGGTTCGATAGGCAAATTAATCAATTTGCCTTAAGAAATGAAGATAAGAAAGAGACTGAACGTAGAAAATATGGATCTTGATCGCATTGACCGGAAAATCCTCGCCATTTTGCAGGAGGATGGGCGAATCGCCAATGTCGAGCTCGCCGAGCGCATCGGCCTGTCGCCGACGTCAATCGGCGAGCGGCTGAAGCGGTTGCAGCGCGAGGGCTTTGTCGAAGGCTATGGCGCGCGCCTCAATCCGCACCGGCTCGGGCTAGGCTTGCTCGTGTTCGTCGAGGTGCTGCTCGACAAGACCACGCCCGACAATTTCGAGCGCTTTGCGCGCGCGGTGAAGCTCGCGCCCGAAGTGCTGGAGTGTCACATGGTTGCAGGCGGCTTCGACTATCTGGTGAAGGCGCGGCTGGCGGACATGACCGCGTATCGGCGCTTCCTCGGCGAGACCCTGCTGTCGATGCCGGGCGTGCGCGAGACGCGCACCTATGCGGTGATGGAGGAGATCAAGCGCGACGCACCGTTGCCGGTGGGCTGACCACATGCGGTCGCGATTGTCGTTGCTGTGGGGTTCATCGGCGATCTCTCCAGGCAAAAAGCCTTTCGCGTGCAGTCGCAACGCCTGTCGTCGAATGCACTGATCGTCTTCTAATTTTTTTGGCCTCACTCCCGGATGAGATCCGGGAGGCAGCAAAGGCTGGCGGGCTTATACTTTGAGGTTCTCTGCGGACGTCTTGCCCCGGTTTGCGATCTCTTCATATTCAACCGTCTGTCCCTCGTTGAGCGAGGACAGGCCGGCTTTCTGCACTGCCGAGATATGCACGAACACATCCTTGCCGCCCGACGCAGGCTGGATAAATCCATAACCCTTCGTCGGGTTGAACCACTTGACCGTACCTTTGGGCATCACGTCTTCTCCGCGGGTCTTCCTCCGAGATCACGAACCGCCAGTCCCCGCCAACCAGCCGGTTCGGTTCTACAGGATACGCGGAATGTGGCGGGCTTGGTAGATCAAACCACATCCGCATTTTACCGAAATTCGCTCAACTTCGCGGCGTTTTTGCCGGATTTGCCCGTTTCGCGGTCAATTGGCCCTGATGCCGTCAATAAGTCGCGGCCAGATAGTCGACGATCTTGCCGACGTCGCCCTCGGCGATCGGCGCGCCGTAGACCTTGATCATCTTGGTCACCTCGGCCTGCCAGAAGGCTTTCTTGTCCTTCATCGGCGGCTGGGTCGCGATGTAGTCGGACGAATGGCAGGCGGCGCAATTGCCCTGCACCACTTCGAGATTTGGCCCGGGCCTGAAGGCTGCGGTCTCATCCGGTGTCTTGTAATTGATCGGGGCGGCGATGGCCGACCCGACCAATGCGGCGGCGGCGAGCGCGATGGCGCTGAGAACGGTGCGCTGCATGATCATTCTCCTCAGGCCACGTTGACGCGGACGGTTTCGACGACGTTGCGCAAATAGCCCGCAGGGTTCCAGCGCGGCGTGTCCGGCTGTGTCTCGCCGGAATTGCTGGTGGCGCGCACCTTGAGCTCGACCTCTCCAGCCGCGAGCTTCACCGGCAGCTTCCATTCCCGGAACGAGTAATTGCCGAGGTCCTTGCCGAGCCTGGCCGAGGCCCAGGTCTTGCCGCCGTCGGTGGAGACCGAGACGTCTTTGATGCCCTTGCCGCCGTCGAAGGCGATGCCACGCAGCGTCGTCCGTCCGGCCTTCAGCTTGGCGCCATCAGGCACGTTGGTGATGAAGGAGCGGATGGTGAAGCGGTTGATCGGGATCGTCGCTTTCGGTGTCGTGCCGGGCTCGACCGAATTGTCCGGGGTGTCAGGAATCCGGTAGGCCGACTTCATCCAGAAGCCGTCATAGACGCCGTCGATGACGGTGATCTCGTTGAGGTGTTTGACCCAGTAGGTGCCGTAATAGCCTGGTACGACCAGGCGCAGCGGGAAGCCGTTGAGGAACGGCAGATCCTCGCCGTTCATGCCATAGGCCAGCATCACCTCGCCATCGGCGGCGTGGGCGAGATCCAGCGCCTTGGCGAAGTCAGGCGTCTTGTCGATGACCGGACCGTCCATGCCGCCGAAGACGACCTGCTTGGCGCCGGCCTGCACGCCCGCCATGTCGAGCACGGTCTTGAGCGACACGCCGCGCCAGCGCGCATTGCCCATCGCGCCATTGGCGAGCTGGCCACCGGCGACCCGCGGCTCGAAGAAGCCGCGGCTGTTGCCGGAACATTGCGTGACGGCGACGATCTCGGTCGCCTTCATCTTCTTGATGTCCTTCAGCGACAGTTTGAGCGGCTTGTCGACCTTGCCCTTGACCTCGAGCGTGAACTTATCGGGGTCGAGATCGTAGGGCAGGCCGGCGAGGTGATAGCGCACGAAGAACGCGTTGTTCGGCGTGATCGGGCCGTCGTTGAAGATTGCAAACGGCGTCTCTAGCTGCGGCGGACGGCTGGTGAGCCCGATCATCGGCCGCTTCTGCGGATATTTCACCAGTGGCCGCTCGCCATTGCCGAACGGCAGCGTCACGGTGTCGAGTGCCAGGGCCTTGGTGGAATTCAGTGTGGCCGCCATGGCGGCAAGGCCCGCTCCTTTGAGCAGGTCGCGTCGGTCGAACATTCAGGTCTCCTCCCGGAGCTTTTCGTTGCCTCGCGGTCATCACCGCAAGACCTGCGCTCATCTGTCTCAACCATCAGGTTGAAGTCAATTCGTGCTTTCGCAGCAAGCCCATGCCGCTGCGCTGCAACAGGCCGGTGTTACGCGGTGATGATTCTTGCTTCACCTCTCCCGCTTGCGGGAGAGGGCCTTTTCCTCTGGGGGATTGTCCCATTGCGGAGATACCCTCTCCCGCAAGCGGGAGAGGGAGCGCAGCTGTCGGCGTGGATCGCCTTACGCCGCGACGCGCTCGCCGCCGGCGATGAGGGCGGACAATGTCCTGGTATCTGCAACGACGCGCACCACCATCGGCTCGTCCCGGCCGCGGATCGCGACCTCCTGCTTCGGCAGCGCATCGTCGTGAAGGCCGGCGGTGCGGCGGACCTCCTCGGAGACGATCGCCTCGCACTGAAGCGTTTTGGTCATGTCCTGAAGCCGGGCTGCGACGTTGACGGCATCGCCAAGCGCCGTGAAGACGATGTGGTCGCGATAGCCGATGTCGCCGATGATGACCTCGCCGCCATGGACGCCGATGCCGAAGCGGATCGGCTGGCGCAGATCGTGGCTCAGCAATTCGTTGAGCTCGTCCACATGGGTTGCGATGCCCGCCACCGCCTTCAGAGCCTGCCGGCACGCAGTGTGCGGATCGGTCGTGAGGCCGAACAGGGCCAACATGCCGTCGCCGACGAACTGGTTCGGCTGACCGCCATTCTCGATCACCGCCTGCGACACCGCGCCGAGGAAACGATTGACGATGAAGACGGTGTCGAACGGCAAACGCTTCTCGGCAAGCTGCGTCGAGCCGCGCATGTCGACGAACAGGCTGACGAGATAGCGCTCCTGGCCGATCCTCGCGGGCGACGACGCCTGTGCGTTCGCCGACAGCATCTGTGGCATGAACAGCTGGAAGAAGGAGAGATCGCAATCCGGCCGCAGCTGGCAGGCCAGCCGGATCGAGGGATCGGCGGTGCCGACGCGGGCCAGCACGAAGGCTTCGCGCTGCGATGGCTCGGGCAGGGCGCCGTGGTCGCCGATGATGCGGATGCGGCAGGTCGAGCAGCGGGCGCGGCCGCCGCAGACGCTGGCATGCGGCACGTTGTGGCGCAGGCTCGCCTCCAGCACGGAGAGCCCCTTGGGCACGCGCACCGTCTTGCCGTTGCCATAGGACAGCGCGATCATGCCGCCGCGCCGCTCGCGCCAGCCGCGCACGCCGCGTCCGAGCAGCGCCAGGCCGAGTAGCCCGATATAGCTGATGGTGAGCGCGCCGGTGATGCGGTCGAGCGTGTCGGCCTGGGCGAACGTGCCGACCTCGCGCTGCGTGTAGTTTTGCTTGCGCCAGTCTCCGTCTTCGCTGTCGGCAGCGACGCTGCGGCCGCCCTGGTAGATGCCGAGCAGAGCCAGCGTTGGAATCAGTACGGCGGCCGCCAGCAAATAGGGCGCCGCGCGGGTGAAGAACGGTTTCAGCCGAAGCCAGAAATAGATGCCGATGCAGCCGTGCACCCAGGCGACGATCAGCAGGATCGTCATGGTCCAGAGCCGGGCGGGCGCCACGACGAAAAAGAGATAAAGCTCCTGCGGATACAGCTTCTCGTGCCCGTAGAGCATCTGGCCGAGCCGAATGCCGATCACATGGGCCATCACCAGCGCGGGGATGCTCAGCCCCAGCAAGAGCTGCAGCGGCTCGATCGTCCGCCAGCGGAACTGGCGGCGCTGGTAAAGCGCGTAGACGCCGAGACCCATATGGGTGAGGGCGGCGGTGTAGAACACGATCGCGACCGGGAGGAACTGCCAGAACGAGGTGTGGTAATAGACCCCGACCTGCATCGCATCGACCGAGATATTGCCGAGCGCGTGGTTGAGGAAATGGCTGACCACGTAGGCGAACAGGATAATTCCGCAGACCAGCCGGACCTGCCGCGCGCTGGTGGAGCGGACGAGTTCGGGCAATCGCAAAAGGACGGTCCTGGCCATGATTCGGTTGTATCAGCTCATTAAGGAGAACAGCCAGCGGAGAGTTAAATTCCGCCGGGTCGATGGCCGATCCGATCACATGCGCGACAAGGTTACGTAACGGTAAGTCTTGTAAGGTGGGCAAAGGCGGATCAGCGCCGTGCCCACCGTTTTGCCTCCACACCCCCGCTATCATCCCGGGCCGCGCTTCGCTTGCCCGGCATGACGGTGGCCACATTGACTCCCCCTCCCAAGTCGGGGAAAAG
This sequence comes from Bradyrhizobium sp. UFLA06-24, assembly GCF_054967145.1. NCBI lineage: Bacteria > Pseudomonadati > Pseudomonadota > Alphaproteobacteria > Hyphomicrobiales > Nitrobacteraceae > Bradyrhizobium > Bradyrhizobium sp. UFLA06-24. The sequence continues at coordinate 4,767 of NZ_JADFUE010000028.1, read as the reverse complement.
CGCGGCCGTGACGATCGCTCCCGACATCTCCGTGAAGCCCCACGACGCCTCGCGTCGGCCGCTTGTGGTGGCCGCGCTGGTGATTGCCGCGATGACGGTGCTGCGCATCGTCTACGCCTCCGCGATCGAGCTGCGCACCGACGAAGCCTATTACTGGACCTGGTCGAAAGAGGCGGCATTGAGCTTCCTCGATCATCCGCCCGGCATTGCCTGGCTGATCCGCTTCGGCACCGCGATCTTCGGCGACACCGTGCTCGGCGTCCGCTTCGGCGGCATTGTCGCGATGCTGGTGATGCAGCTGCTGCTCGCCGATATGGTCCGCCGCCTCACCCATGACGTGCGCGCGATCGTTGTGGCGGTGCTGATGCCCGAGGCCGCGCTCTATTACGGCCTGCTGATGGCCAAGGTCGCGCCCGATGTTGCCATGATCCCGTTTGCGGTAGCGATGATGTGGTCCCTGATGCGGCTTGCTCAGAGCGGCGACGGCCGCTGGTGGCTCGCCGCTGGCTTGTTCGCAGGGCTCTCGCTGCTGTCGAAATTCACTGCCATCATGTTCGCGCCGGCGGTTGCTGCGTTCCTGCTGGTGCCGGATTGGCGCTGGCGCTGGCTGCGCAGTCCCTATCCTTATCTGGCGGCGCTGATTGCGATCGCCGTGTTTTCGCCGGTGCTGATCTGGAATGCGCAGCACGACTGGGCCTCGTTCCGCTTCCAGGGCGTGCGCGCCACCGCCAATTACGGCATCTCGCTGCGAACCGTCGGCGACTACATCGGCCTGCAACTCGGTCTCGTCGGTTTCGTCATGCTGCCGGTGGTGCTGTCGGGCCTCGTCCTGACGGCATGGCGCGGCACTCGTTCCCGCGAGCCGGTGGCGATCCTGCTCTCGACCGCGGTGCTGGTGCCGTTCGTCTATTTCGTTCTCAAGTCGTTTACACTCCGGGTCGGTGACACCTGGCCGATGTTCATGTGGCCGGTCGGTTTTGCCGCTGCCGCGGTGAATCTAACGATGCTGCCTGGAGAAGGTTGGTCGGCACGGATGATCCGCTCGAGCATCTTTTGGGCGGAAACGGCGCTGGTGTCCGGGATCGCCTTCGTCGTGATCGTGTTCCTTTATTACGTTGCCGCGCCCTGGAACTTGCTCGGCAAGATGGATCCGATCGGCGCGGAGGCCGGCTACGAGCAGGTCGCCGCACGCGCCCAGGCCGCGCTCGACGAGACCGGCGCGACCTGGATCGCGACCACGGATTATCGCACCTATGCCATGATGCGCTGGCTGTTCCGCGGCCGCGTTCCCGTAGTCGAGATCAACGAGCGCGGCCGCTTCCAGGATTTCCATGATCCTGGCATGGACAGGATCAGGGGACACGTAGGACTCTATGTCGGTCGCCAACCCGATGATCATTCACCTCTGTGGGAGACAATCCCCGCGACGCGCACGCCAGTGGGGCAAGTCGAACGCCGCTGGCGTGGAGTCCTGATCGATACCTATACGCTCGACAAGCTCACCGGATGGACCCCGCAGCTCTCGCCGCCAAAGGACTCGCCGCTGTTCCAGTGGCGCGTGCTGGCGGGGGAGTTTGAGGTTCGTCCGCTCGCCTAGCGCTACTCCTCGTCCTCTTTCCTGCGCAACAAATCCGTCGCGAGGTCTGACAGTTTCGGCGGCGGCAGCGCGGCGAATGGCAACGGCCTGGTGACGTCGATCGCCGCCAACCCGAGCCGCGCTGTCAGCAGTCCGTTCAACATGCCTTCGCCCAGCCGCTGCGACAGCTTTGCCGCAATCCCATGCCCGAGCATCTGCTGCACCAGGCTGTCGCTGGCGGCGAGGCCGCCGGTGATGGCGAGATGGGCGATGACGTGGCGGAGCAGCCGGATCATGCCGAGCGCGCCGGGGCGGCCGCCATAGAGCCGGGCGAGCTGGCGGATCAGCCGCAGCGAGGCCACGAACACGAACAGCACGTCGAACAGTGCGCGCGGCGACACCGCCGTGACGATCGAGACTCGCTGCGCGGCCGAGGACACCAGCCGCCGCGCCTCCTCATCAAGCGGCGACATCAATTCGCGCTCGGCGAGCCGGATCATGTCGGCGCCGTCGATGATCTCGCCGGTGTGGCTTTCCAGCGCGGCACGGGCGCGCGCAAGCCGCGGGTTCTGGTGCGCGATCGCGATCAGGTCCTTGACGATGTCGCGGCTCTCCTTGCGATCGTCGGTCAAGAGCACCTCGGCGGCACGCCGATGCAGTTTCTCGATCGTCGCAAGCCGCGCAAGGCCGAACGCCTCGCGGCCGATCACCACCGCGAGCGCAAGCGTGGTGACGAAGGCGAGCGCAACGCCGACGAAGCCGAGGCTCTCGCTGCGCGCAAAAAGATCCTCGATCAGCCTGACCACGCCGAGCCCGGTGCCGAGCAGCGTCAGGCCGGCGACGCCCGACCAGAACAGCGCGCCCCAGGGAAAGCCGCGCCGCACGGGAAGCGCGGTTTCAATGGGCACCGGCAAGCTGGCCGGATCTGGCTCCGGCGTGATCTGGACGGTGGCGCGACTGAGCCGGCTGGTCTCGTCGGCCTCGGTCACGACGACATCGGGATTGTCGAGCCGGAACGTCGCCGGCCGCCGTGGCTTCGATCGGTCGTTCATGCGAGCTTGTCTCCGATCAGGAACTGCAGAGTACGGTCGAGGCGGATGTGCGGCAGCGTGGGCTCGTTCGTTCCTTCGCGTTCGAGCTTTGGCGGACGGAAGCGCAGGAAGCGGAAGTCGCTCTTCTCGGCGGCTTGCGTCGACAATCCGCGGAACGCGTCCGTCCCATCAAAGAGCGGCTCGGGATCATCAGGCAGATCGCCCGGAAACGTCGCGACCTCGGTGTTGCCGTCAAAGAACTCGCCGTTCGCGCTTTCGCCCGCCGCGGGCGTACCCAGGATGGAGGGCAAGACGTCGCGGCCATGCGCAACCTGGGCCTCGCGCGTGGCGCGGACCGCGGCGAGCGCCACCACGTCGATCTCGGCGCCGGTATCTTCGGCACGTGCGACAGCGCGAGCGACGGCGCGGCGCAGCACGGCCTCGAGGCGGTCGTGACTGGAATGATGCAGATGATCCGCTTTCGTTGCCGCGAACAGGATACGGTCGATTCGCGGCCGGAACAGGCTGGAGAGAAACGTGCTGCGGCCGATGCGGAAGCAATCGAGAATGCCCGATAGTGCCGCTTCGAGATCGTGCAGCGCCTCGGGTCCCGCGTTGAACGCGGAGAGGGCATCGGCCAGCACGATCTGGCGGTCGAGCCGCGCGAAATGATCGCGGAAGAACGGTCGCACCACGATATCTTTGTAAGCCTCAAATCGACGCGCCATCATCGCCCACAGCGATCCCTCCGGCGCCTGTCTGCCTGCGGGAACGTCGAGCGGCGCAAAGGTCAGCGCCGGCGTATCGGCGAGATTGCCGGGCATCAGGAAGCGGCCGGGCGGCAAGAGACTCATCGCGAAGCGTTCGTCGCGGCAGGCGCGCAGATATTGGGTGAACAGCTTTGCGGCTGTCAGCGTCGCCTGCTCGTCCTCGTGCGCTTCGGGCTTGAGCATGGCCAGATGCGCGTGCCAGTCTGCGGCCAGGTGCGCGCGCGGCACCTCGCGCGAGAGCGCCAGGCTCTCGGCCGACCATTGCTCGTAGCTCTTTTGCAGCAGCGGCAGGTCGAGCAGCCATTCGCCGGGATAGTCGACGATGTCGAGCGTCAACGTGCGGTCGGCTCCGTTCGGGCGCTGGTAGTCGATGACGAGACGCAGCTCGCTGATGTCCACCGTCGAGCTCGGCCAGCGACGTTCCTCGACCAGCGCGCGCAGATGGTTCTCATAGGCAAAGCGCGGCACGGCATCGTCGGGCTGCGGCGCCAGATGCGCCCGCGCGATCCGGCCCGAGGCATAGGCTTCGAACACCGGAAACCGGCCGCCGCGGGTCAGCCCGTGGATCAGCGCGGTGATGAATACGGTCTTACCGGCCCGCGACAGGCCAGTGACACCAAGCCGCACCGTCGGACTGAAGAAGTGCTCGCCATAGTCGATCAGCGCCCTTGCCGAAAGCCGCGCCTCCTCGACCATGTCCTGAAAACTGAATGCCATATGAACGCTGGTAATCCCGGGGCGGGCGGAACAGAGAAGCCGTTCACAAAAGTGGCAATTGCATGAGGAAAATCAAGCTTCATACTTCCACCGTCTTTGTCGGCAAATCAGCCGATTGAACGACGCGTGGGTCCCGAAAGACCCATATAGAAGGGCATTGCCACAGCTATCGCGGATTGCCATGACCGTCTTCCAGTTGAAGCAACTTGCATCCACCTCCGTCCACGCCGCCGCCGACGCCTTCGGCTGGAATTACGATCGCGCCGAGCTGATTGCCGACGGCATCATCCACGGCGTCGGCGTGCTCGCCGGCATCAGCGCGGCGACCGTGCTGGTGGTGCTGGCAGTCGTCTATGCCGATGCGACCGATATCGTCGGCGTCTCGATCTATGTCGCCGGGCTGATGTCGATGCTGGTGCTGTCGGCAACCTACAATCTCTGGCCGGTTTCGCGCGCCAAATGGCTGTTGCGCCGCTTCGATCATTCCGCGATCTACCTGTTGATCGCGGCGACCTACACGCCGTTCATCCTGGAGGTGAAGGACAGCGCGTTCGCGCTGGTGCTGCTCACCGGCGTCTGGTGCGTCGCTATCCTTGGTATCGTGCTGAAGCTGTTCTATCCGGGTCGGTTCGACCGCGTCTCGGTCGGCATCTATCTCGCCATGGGCTGGAGC
>NZ_JADFUE010000027.1:0-93877 GCF_054967145.1 Bradyrhizobium sp. UFLA06-24 | reverse complement strand
CAGCATCAGATGTGGGCGGCGCAGTTCTATGGCTTCGAGGAGCCGCATCGCTGGATGACGTCGGGCGGTCTCGGCACGATGGGCTACGGCCTGCCGGCCGCGGTCGGCGTGCAGGTGGCGCACCCCGACAGCCTCGTCATCGACATCGCGGGCGACGCCTCGGTGCAGATGACGATCCAGGAGATGTCGACGGCGGTCCAGTATGAGCTGCCGATCAAGATCTTCATCCTGAACAACCAGTACATGGGCATGGTGCGGCAGTGGCAGCAGCTGCTCCATGGCAACCGCCTGTCGCATTCCTACTCCGAGGCGCTGCCGGATTTCGTCAAGCTCGCGGAAGCCTATGGCGCAGTCGGTCTTCAGGTCACCAAGCCTGCCGATCTCGATGGTGCCATCAAGGAGATGATCGCGGTCAAGCGGCCGGTGCTGTTCGATTGCCGTGTCGCGGCGCTGGAGAATTGTTTCCCGATGATTCCCTCCGGCAAGGCCCATAACGAGATGTTGCTGCCGGAGCAGGCCAACGATGAGGCCACGGCCAAGGCCTTCGCGGGCGGCAAGGCTCTGGTGTGAGCACGATAGATTTGAGGGGATGACAATGAACCAGCCCGCATCCGCGTACTTCATCGAAGAACGCCACGATCCGAACGAGACACACACGTTGGCCGTGCTGGTGCAGAACGAGCCGGGCGTGCTCGCGCGCGTCATCGGCCTGTTCTCCGGCCGCGGCTACAACATCGAGAGCCTCACGGTCTCGGAGACCGAAGCGCAGAAGCATCTGTCGCGCATCACCATCGTCACCACGGGGACGCCGATGGTGATCGCGCAGATCAAGCATCAGCTCGACCGCATGGTTCCGGTTTACCAGGTCGTCGACATGACGCAGACCCGCCGATCGATCGAGCGCGAGCTGGCGATGGTGAAGGTGCGCGGGCAGGGCGAACACCGCGTCGAGTCTCTGCGTCTGGCGGATGCCTTCCGCGCCCGCGTGATTGATGCCACCACCGAGAGCTTCGTGTTCGAGATCACAGGCAATACGGACAAGATCAACCAGTTTATCGACCTGATGCGCCCGCTCGGCCTTGTCGAGGTGTCGCGCACCGGCGTTGCCGCGATCGGTCGCGGGCCTGAAGGGATGTGAGCCATGCTGGCGCGCGACTGGTACTACAACGAGCGGAACCGGATGGGCATCGAGCCCGCGGTGGCGTCGATCTACGATGCCCACGACGATGCCGATCTGCGGGCGCGCGCCGCACTGAAGGTGCTTGGAGTGCAGCGCGGCTGGCGCATCGCCGACATCGGCTGCGGCAACGGCGTGCTCGCCACCGAGGCCGCGCTGATGGGCGCCGAGGTGGACGCCATCGACATCTCGCCGGCGATGCTGGCGCTCGCCGAGATCTATGCGCGTGACCGCAAGGCGCCCGTGCGCACCCAGTCCGCCGGCCTGCTCAGCTTCGCCTACCGGCCGGAATCGTACGATTTGATCGTCAGCGAGTTCACGCTGCATCATCTGCCGGACTTCTGGAAAGTAGTGGCTATGTCGCGGATATTTCGTGCGTTGAAGCCCGGTGCGAGCTTCTACTTGCGCGACATCGTCTATGCGTCGATGCCCGATGCGATCGAGCGCGACGTCGAGCAATGGGCCGACTACCAGATCAAGAACCACGATTTCTCGCGCGAGAGCGTGGTGACGCATATGCGCGACGAATATTCCACCTTCGGCTGGGTGATGGAGCGGATGCTGACCGATGTCGGCTTCACGCTGGTCTCGACCGATTATCACGCCCCGATGCACGGCACTTATCTCCTCCGCAAACCGAAAGCCGGCGAGCAAGGCTAGACGAAGAACAACAGGGCTGCACGACAAGCAGGACCGATAACAACAATGAAGCCGGCCGACATCCTCATCGCCCTCATGGTGGCGATCATCTGGGGGCTTGCCTTCGTGGCGAGCCGGATCGCGCTCGACGAGTTTTCGCCCGAGCTGATGACGGCGATGCGTTTTTCGATTGCCGCGCTGCCATGCCTGTTCATTCCCAAGCCGAAGGTCGCCTGGTCGCTCCTGATCGCGATCAGTTTCACGCTGTTTCTCGGGCAATTCCTGTCGCAGGCCTACGGCATTGCCCATGGCGTGCCGGTGGGACTGACCTCCGTTGTGGTGCAAAGCCAGGCGCTGTTCACCATCGGTTTTGCCGCGATCGCCTTCGGCGAGCGTCCGACGCCGGCGCAGACGGTGGGCATCGTCATCGCTGCAGTCGGGCTGCTGATGATCTGCGGCACCGTCGGCTATGATTTCAGCGTGGCTGCGTTTGCCGTGCTGATGATCTCGCCGATCAGTTTTGCCGCGGGCAATCTGCTGTTGCGCGGCGCACGCGGCGCGCCGATGTTCGATCTGTTCGCGTGGCTGTGCCTCGCCTCGGCGGTGCCGCTGTTCGTACTGGCGCTCGTCGCCAACGGGCCAATGCCGACCTTCCAGTCGTTGAGCCATATGTCCCTGACATCGGCTCTCTGCATGCTGGCGCTTGGCGGCGTCTCGACGAGTATCGCCTATTGGCTGTGGGGCCGGCTGCTGCGCGACTATCCAGCGGCCCAGGTGGTGCCGTTTGCGCTGCTGGTGCCGTTCGTCGGCTCCGCAGCCTCCAGCATCGTATTCGGCGAGCGGTTCGGTCCGCTGCGCCTCGCCGGCATGTTGACTGTGATCGGCGGAATCGCCGTCATGGTGCTGGCCAGACGCCCGCAAACGTTGCCGAAGACTGCGTGAGGTAACTATGGCCTATTCGCTGTTCTACGCTTTCCTCGCCTTTATGGTGGTGATGTATTTCACGCCGGGGCCGAACAACATCGTGCTGTTGTCCTCCGGCCTGACCTACGGTTTCCGCCGCACCATTCCGCACATTGTCGGCATCGTCCTCGGCTTTGCGTTCATGGTCGGCACCGTCGGCCTCGGGCTCGGCACCGTCTTCCTGGCCTATCCGATCCTCCAGACCATCCTGAAATATGCCGGCGCCGCCTACCTGATCTATCTTGCTGCCGTGATCGCCATGTCCGGCCCGGCCAAGCCGGGCGAAGCGGACGGCCGCGGCCCGATGACCTTCTGGGGCGCTGCCATGTTCCAGTGGATCAATGCCAAGGGCTGGGTGATCGTGATCGGCACCATCACGGCCTATGCGGCCATTGCCCAGTTCCCGATCAACATCGCGATCCAGACCCTGATCAGTCTGCTGGTCGGCACGGTCTCGACCGTGGTCTGGGCTTTCTTCGGCACTGCACTACGGCCGGTGCTGACCTCCGAGCGTTTGGTCCGCGCCTTCAATATCCTGATGGCGCTCCTGCTGCTTGCCTCCCTCTACCCCGTTTTCATGGATGCATGATGCCGCGGATTTCCATGCAGAAACGGGTTTCCCTCAGGGCTGAAAATGCTCTAGACAGCCCCCGAAATCCGCAAATTCCACCCTTCGGACACTGACCATCGGCCGATTTTGGCCCTCAACGAGGAAACGACTATGCGTGTTTATTACGATCGCGACGCCGACCTGAACCTGATCAAGGGGAAGAAGGTCGCCATCGTCGGCTATGGCAGCCAGGGCCACGCCCATGCGCTCAACCTGAAGGACTCCGGCGTCAAGGAAGTGGCGATTGCGCTGCGCAAGGACTCGAGCTCGGTGAAGAAGGCGGAAGCCGCCGGTTTCAAGGTGATGGAAGTCGCCGAAGCCGCCAAATGGGCCGACCTCGTCATGATGCTGACCCCCGACGAGCTCCAGGGTGACATCTATCGCGAGCACCTGCACGACAACATGAAGAAGGGCGCCGCCCTGGTATTCGCGCACGGCCTCAACGTCCACTTCAATCTGCTCGATCCCCGCGCCGACCTCGACGTGCTGATGATCGCGCCGAAGGGCCCCGGCCACACCGTGCGCTCGGAGTATCAGCGCGGCGGCGGCGTGCCCTGCCTGATCGCTATCGCCAAGGATGTCTCGGGCAACGCCCATGACCTCGGCCTGTCCTACGCCTCGGCCGTCGGCGGCGGCCGCGCCGGCATCATCGAGACCACCTTCAAGGAAGAGTGCGAGACCGATCTGTTCGGCGAGCAGGTGGTGCTCTGCGGCGGCTTGGTCGAACTGATCAAGGGCGGCTACGAGACCCTGGTCGAGGCCGGCTATGCCCCGGAGATGGCCTATTTCGAGTGCCTGCACGAAGTGAAGCTGATCGTCGACCTGATCTATGAAGGCGGCATCGCCAACATGAACTACTCGATCTCCAACACCGCCGAATACGGCGAGTACGTCACCGGTCCGCGCATCATCACGGACGAGACCAAGAAGGAGATGCGGAAGGTTCTGGCCGACATTCAGGGCGGCAAGTTCGCTCGCGACTGGATGCTCGAGAACAAGGTCAACCAGACCTCGTTCAAGGCGACCCGCGCCAAGCTCGCCGCACACCCGATCGAGGAAGTCGGCGCGAAGCTGCGCGACATGATGCCCTGGATCAAGAAGGGCGCGCTGGTCGACAAGTCGAAGAACTGACGGCATCGCCGTCATTCCCGGGGCGGGCCATGCGCGCCCCGGATGACGAGCCAACCAAATCTTAAATCTTCGCGGATATATTGGAGCGAGATCGCCAGACAGCGGTCTCGCTCTTTTCATCTCCCGCGAAGCATTGCGGCTTCATTCAAATTCTTCGCGAGTTGAAGTACTCCCAGATAGCCAAGGACTGACGCTTAAACCACATTCTTGGGCCCGCGTCGTTCTTCAGAGTCTTCTCGGGGCTTCTCGATCGCCAAAAGCGCTGGGTCTTCAGAGTCTAGGGTTCGGCTCTTCATCCGCGCTTTCAAGGCACAATCAATCGCTCTTCGCGACGTTCGCGCGCCACTTCAGCTTAAGAGGCGGCATTGACATGCCTGCTTGCACGGCATCGCGGTTGCGAAAAGCTCGTCCGTGCGCGGCTTGAGAAGCTGGTAGCATTGCGTTGTCGCGGCGTCCTCCTACATGATCGCCGGGGCACTGGAAGGGGGGAGGACTATGCGATCTGTCGTCGTCACCGGCGCGTCTACCGGCATTGGCTGGGCCATTGCCAAATTTCTGGTCGGGCGCGGCTATCGTGTCTTTGGCAGCGTTCGCAAGCAGGCCGATGCCGACCGGCTGCAGGGTGACTTCGGCGCGAACTTCACGCCGCTGCTATTCGACGTCACCGACGAGCCTGCGGTGCTGGCCGCTGCGCGCCAGGTGCGCGAGGCGTTAGCGGGCGAGACGCTGGCGGGCCTTGTCAACAACGCCGGCGTTGCCGTCGCCGGCCCCGTGCTCGAATTGCCGGCCGATGATTTCCGGCGCCAGATGGACATCAACGTTATCGGCCCTGTCATCGCGACGCAGGCCTTCGGGCCGCTGCTTGGCGCCGACCCGTCGCTGAAGGGCCCAAAGGGCCGGATCGTGATGATCAGCTCGGTCGCTGGCAAGAACGGCAATCCGCTGTCGGCGCCGTATTGCACCTCCAAACACGCAATCGAGGGCCTTTCGGAGAGCCTCCGCCGCGAGCTGATGCTGTTCGGCATTGACGTCATCATCGTCGCTCCCGGTGCGGTAAAGACGCCGATCTGGAGCAAGGCCGAGGAGATCGATCTCTCCGTCTACAAGAACTCGCCCTATCTGCCGGCGCTCACCAAGGTGATGGCTTTCATGATGGAGCTCGGCGCCAATGGGCTGCCCGCCGAGCGGATTGCCGAGATCGTGTTCGAGGCATTGACCGCGGTAAACCCCAAGGTGCGCTACCAGATCACGGCGGACCGGCTGCGCCATCTGATCGCCGCCGTGCTGCCGAAGCGGACATTCGATCGCATCATCGCCAAGCGGCTTGGGCTGCTGCCGCAGGGTTGAAGGATGCGAAGCCTTCTCATCGCCGCCCTTTGCGCCGTCGCCACAGCTGCGAAAGCCGGCGATCAGGGTGATCAGCAATCCTGCGGCGGTTCGACCGCCGAGATGGTCGAGTGCCTGAAAGTGCAGACCGCGCAATGGGACAAGCGTATGACCATCGCCTATCAGCAGGCGATGAAGAATGCCGGCGAAGCGCAGCACGATCAGCTTCGCGCCGCGCAGCGGCTCTGGATCCAGTACCGCGACGCCAATTGCCTGTATTACGGCCTGGGTGAGGGCATCATTGCCCGTATCGATGCCGGGGAGTGTCTGCGCCGGATGACCGAGGCCCGCGCCCGCGAGCTCGAGAGCCTCGGTCGCTAATTTAGCACGACTATGCCTCGGCAATCCGCTGTCTCGGACGCGCGGCCATCGCGATCAGCCTCAGCGTCATCACAGCGAGCAGCGGAAGGAGGAAGGCGGCATAGAGCGGCATGGCCGGTACGCGCTTGCCGAACGACACCATGAACTGGAACCAGAGGTAATAACCACCCGCGAGGTGCAGCGCGCGCCAGGCGCGCGGACCGATCAATGCGGCCGTGCGGTCGAGCGAGGTCGCGCTCATGGCGATGATGAGGGCATACCCGATGCCGCCGAAGATGTAGGAGGCCGGAGAGGTCGCCTGCGCAAAAGCCGCCGGATCCATCTTCGCGAAGGCGACGATCGCCATCGCATGGATGGCGTGGGACGCCGCAAAGCTCAGGCCCAGATAGCGTCGGTTGCGGCGCTGCCAGCGCGTCCAGGCGTTGGGGCGGAGCCCCGCCAGCGCCGCGGCGCTGAACGCCAGGCAAAACAGCAGCAACGAGCTGCGCGCCGTGAAGCGGATCACCATGCGGATGCCGTCAACCTCGAACTGCCGCATCGATGCGATCCAGAGGCTTAAGGCGATCAGACTCAGCGTGAGGACGGCGAGCAGCCGCCACCCTTCGAGCCAGCTCCGACGTTGCGGCATGGTGGTCTCCTTTATTATGTAATCAATGATTACATTGCGAGGAGATGCGATCGTCAATGGTGTAATCGCTGCTTACATTCACGTTGAGGTGATGCTAAGAGGCGCCATGTCTCCCCGCCAGACACCCAAGCCTCGCGCTCGCCAGACGTCCGAAGCCCGGCCGTATCACCACGGCGACCTTCGCCGAGTGCTGATCGATGCTGCGTTGCAGCTGGCAGCCGAAGGCGCCGAGGTCTCGGTGCGGGAGGCCGCGCGCCGGGCTGCGGTCTCGCCGGGAGCGCCATTCCGGCATTTTCCCAACCGCGACGCCTTGATGGCTGCCGTGGCCGAGGAGGCGCAACGGCGCTTTCGCGTCGAGATCGAAGCCGCGCTGGCAGACGCTCCGGCCGCCGATGCCCTGGCCCGCTTCCGCGCCTTCGGGCTGGCCTATGTGCGATGGGCCATGCGCAACCCCGCGCATTTCGAGATCGTCTCCACGGGGCGCTATTTCGTCCATGGCAGCTCTGCCGAGCTGACGCGCGACAATGCCGAGCTGATCGCGCTGACCGAACGGATGCTGGCTGAGGCGGCCGCGCAGGGCCTGCTGCGCCCAGCCGATCTGAAGCGCATCCTGATCGCCGGCCGCGCCCTGATCTACGGTTTCGCCCGGATGAACCTCGATGGCCATTTCCCGCGCTGGGATGTGGAGGAGGACGAGATCGAGCAGATGGCAGAGGAGGTGATCGACCTGTTCATCGCGGGGATCACCAAGTCCTGACACGTCGTGACCCCTGGCACGTCCAGACCTAGCGCGGCTGCGGCCCTTCGCCGCCCGCTAACATTAAGCGAAGGTCGGACGCCGGATCGCGTTGCCTGCCCGTGACCGTTACATTACAGTTTTGTGACACGGTGCAGCCGGCTGCGCCGGACGCTCTGGCCGTCTTGAGGTCGGCCAGAGAGCTTGGCATCACCGCGCCGGAACGTGTTCAGCGTGTCCTCGATGGCGTCCGCGCCCAATCCAGGTCCTTCCGCCACCACCGCCGTTCTAGCGAGCGTCGCTGCGCTCGGCATCTGGCGGCTGCTCGCGGTGGCCGCGCCACATCTGGCAGCGCTATCGCTGATGTACGAGACCGAGACCGATTTCGGCTCGCGCCTTTCCTTCCTGCTCGCCTGGGGCATCCTCAACTTCTTCTGGATCACGCTGCTACGCCGGCCCGCCCTGTCGGGCGCGCTGTCGCTGACCATGGTCGTGGTGCTGGTGCTGCTGTCGCGGCTCAAGCACGACGTCGCGCAGATGACGGTCAACTTCATCGACCTGATGATGATCGACCGTGACACGGTCGCGTTCCTCTTCACGATCTTCCCGAACCTGCGCTGGTCGGTGATTGGGGCCGGCCTGCTTACGGTGCCACTGATGTATGCGCTGTGGTGGCTCGATCCATTTCGGATCCGCCGTCTGCCGGCGCTCGCTTGCAAGCTCGCCTGCCTCGCCACGCTGGTCTTCTATTCCATCTATCATCCGGATGAGGCCTGGCGCGGCTATTACGACGACGGCTACCTCTCGAAATTCTTCCGCTCCGGTGTCACCGCGGTCTCCGATTTCGTGCAGTACGGCTTCATGGAGTCGGCCGCCGCGGCGGGCGAGCGGCTCAACATGCCGCTGGTCGACGCCTGCCATCCTGCCGGCCGCCGGCCGAACATCATCATGATCCATGATGAATCGAGCTTCGATATCCGCGCCGCGCAGGGCATCAAGGTGCCCCCGGGCTACGGCAGCCACTTCAAGTCCTGGGACGGCAAGCAGCGCACGTTCCTGGCCGAGAGCAATGGCGGGCCGAGCTGGTTCACCGAATACAACGTGCTGGCCGGTCTCTCCTCACGCTCGTTCGGCCGCTTCGCCTATTTCGTGACACGTATTGCGTCGGGCCGCGTCGAGCGCGGATTGCCGCTGGCGTTGCGCCGCTGCGGCTATGAGACGATGTCGCTCTATCCCGCCTATGGAGGCTTCATGGGCGCGCGCAGCTTCCAGATGACGAGCGGCATCGAGCGCTTTCTCGACGCTCACGATCTCGGCGCCAGGAACGTCGAGCCCGACAGTTTTTTCTACGACAAGGCGTTGGGGTTGATGGGCGAGCGGACGCCCAACAAGCCGCTGTTCACCTTCATCTACCTCGGCGCCAATCATTTCCCCTGGGAGACGCGCTTCCGCCCCGATCTGTTGCCGAACTGGCGCACGCCGGGCAACGTGCCTTCCATCGACGAATATCTGCGCCGCCAGGCGATGAGCGCCGAGCAATACAAGGGCTTCATCGCAGGCTTGAAGAAGACTTTTCCCGGCGAGCCCTTCCTGATCGTGCGCTATGGCGATCATCAGCCCGAGTTCGCTCCCGCTATCCTCGAGCCCGGACTCGACGAAGGCGCGATCGGCAGGAAGCTCGATGCTTACGATCCGCGCCTCTACGCGACCTATTACGCGATCGATGCGGTCAATTTCGAGCCGGTCAAAAGTGACGCCGTGATGGACACGATCGACGGTCCCTATTTGCCGCTGGTGATCCAGGAGGCCGCCGGCATTCCGCTGGATCCCTCCTTCGCCGAGCAGAAGGAGATCATGCTCCGCTGCAAGGGCATCTTCTATGGCTGCAACGACGGTACTGAAGCCCGGCGGCTGAACCGGCTGCTGATCAACGCGGGGATGATTCACGGTCTGTAACGCATCCGGTTTGTCGGCTCGTATAGCCGGAATATATATCGTATTACGATATGTTAATCTTTCGTCATGATCTCTTCAAACTAAAGTCTGAGCCGGAAAACGCCTGAAATCACCGACTTGTAATTGGCAGTGCGCCTCGCTTCCCAAACTTCGTCACGATTGGCCCCATCATCCGACGCGCTGCCACCATCGTCTTTTCCGGCGGTGAGTTGTCCAACCTCATGCCCCTTTCTTGCAGGAGAACATCCATGCGAGCGCTTGATGCCGCGCGCCTTGCATTCGCCCTCATGCTGCTGAGCCCGGCTGCCTATGCGGCCGAACCGGCGCACGACATCAAGGGCCTCTACCTCATGACCGACTATCCGGCGGTCACCGTGCGCCCCGGCACGACCAGCAACATCTCCCTGCGCCTGCAGAATTATGATCTGTCGCCGCAGCGCTATCAGCTTTCGGTGACCGGCGTGCCGAGCGGCTGGACTGCAACGCTGCTCGGTGGCGGCCAGCCCGTCGCGGCGGCAATGCCGGCGCCTGACGGCAGTGTCGCACTCCAGCTCAGGCTCGATGTTCCCGCCGGCAATGATCTCAGCGCGCATACGCTCACGGTGAAGGCCGAAGGGCAGGGCAGCAGTGCGGAGCTTCCTATCGCGGTATCGCTGGCCAAGGAGCTGCCGGCGAAGCTCACCGTCAAATCGAGCCTCCCGTCTCTGCGTGGCAGCCCGAAGTCCAATTTCGATTACACCCTCTCGATCAAGAACGATTCGGGTCGCAATCTCATCGCCAGCTTTGCCGCCGAAGCGCCCCCTAATTTCGAGACCTCCTTCACCGAGGCCTATGGCACCCAGGAGCTCTCCTCAATCCCGATCGACGCCGGTCAGTCCAAGGACGTCAAGCTGAAGGTGCGTCCGCCCACCACGATCGATGCCGGACATTTCCCGGTGAAGGTCACGGTGAAGGCGGAGGACGCCTCGGCGTCGACCGAGCTCGCGCTCGATGTCGTCGGACAGCCGCAGCTCCAGATTTCAGGACGCGACGGCCTGTTGAGTGCGCGCGCTGTTGCGGGCAAGCAAAGTTCGATTCCAATCGTCGTGACCAACACCGGCACCGCGCCCGCCGAGAACATCGCGCTGGCGGGCACCGCGCCGAATGGGTGGAAGGTGACGTTTGAGCCGGCGACGATCGATCGTCTCGTCCCCGGCAAAGACAGCGAGGTCCAGGCGCTGCTCACTCCCGGCGACAAGTCGCTGGCCGGCGACTATCAGACCACCATCCGCGCCTCCTCACGTGGTGAAAGCGCTTCAAGCCAATTCCGCATCACTGTCGCCACCTCGACCGTGTGGGGCGTGGCGGGTGCCGGCGTCATCGGCGTCGCGCTGTTGTTGATGCTTGGTGCAGTGGCAAGGTACGGACGCCGATGAGCGAGCAACAAACCGAGGCCAATAGTGCGCCCCGCGATCTCGTCATCAGCGCGCGTGGACTTGTCAGACAGTATGGAAAGTCGATCGCGGTCGATTCGATCGATTTCGGGATCGCACGCGGTGAGGTGTTCGGCCTCCTCGGCCCGAACGGCGCCGGCAAGACCACCACAATCCTGATGATGCTCGGCCTGACCGAGATATCGTCGGGCGAAGTCAGCGTGCTCGGCTTCGATCCGGCGCGCGAGCCGCTGAAGGTCAAGCAGCGCGTCGGCTATCTGCCCGATGCCGTCGGCTTCTACGACCAGCTTACGGCCACGGAGAATCTCGCCTACACGGCCAAGCTGATGGGGCTTGCCCGCGCCGAGCGGGCGGTGCGGATCGAGGCCGCGCTCGCCCGCGTTGGACTTGTCGAGGTTGCCGACAAGCGGGTCGCGACCTTCTCGCGCGGCATGCGGCAGCGGCTGGGCCTGGCCGAGATCATCATGAAGCGCGCCGAGATCGCAATTCTCGACGAGCCGACATCCGGGCTTGACCCGCAAGCGACGCAGGAATTCCTCGGCTTGATCCGCGAGCTGAAAGCCGAGGGCGTCACCGTGCTGCTGTCATCCCATATGCTCGACCAGGTCCAGCGCGTCTGCGACCGGGTCGCGCTATTCCGGGGCGGGCGCATCGTGCTGATGGGGTCGGTGCCGGAGCTTGCCGTCAAGGTGCTCGGCGCGGGCTTTGTCGTCGAGGTCGAGGCGGAAGGGCCGGGCATCGCCCGCCGGTTGGCAATGATCCCGGGGGTGACCCAGGTGGAGACCCTTGCTGCCGACCGTTTCCGCATGACGGCCGAGCGTGACGTGCGGCCGGATGCGGCGCGCGCCGTCGTTGCGGGCGACGGGGCGCTGCGGCGGTTGTCGGTGGACGAGCCGAGCCTCGAAGCGATCTATGCGCGCTACTTCCAGGGGCTGCCCGCGGGGGACGTTCGTCATGCGGCGTGAAGGATCTCCGTTCCAGGGCTTGTCGACGGTGTTCGTCAAGGAGCTGTCCGACCACGTCTCCAGCATGCGGATGCTGATGCTGGAGCTGCTGATCGTCTCCACTGCGCTTGCCGCGCTCTACGAAGCGATCAGCAGCCTCCGGCAGAACACTGCGGAAGATCCGTTTCTCCTGCTGCGATTGTTCACCATCGACCAGGCGCCTTTGCCGTCGTTTGTCGCGATCCTCGGCTTTCTCATTCCGCTGATGGCGATCGGGCTCGGCTTCGACGCCGTCAACAGCGAGCACAACAGGCGGACGATGTCGCGTATTCTGGCGCAGCCGATCTATCGTGATGCGCTGTTGATGGGCAAGTTCCTTGCAGCCCTCGCCACCATCGGGATCAGCCTCGCCGCCTTGTGGTTGCTGGTGATCGGCCTCGGACTGATCTTCCTCGGCGTGCCGCCGGGGGGCGAGGAGATGGCGCGATCGGCGGTGTTCCTGATCGTGGCGATCTTCTATGCTGGCGTCTGGTTGTCCCTGGCGATGCTGCTGTCCACCATATTCCGGTCGGCTGCCACCGCGGCGCTGGTCGCGCTGGGCATCTGGCTGTTCCTGACGGTGCTCTGGCCGATGCTGGCTCCAGCGCTGGCGCAGGCGATCGCACCTGTCGATCCGCGCTACGCGCTGCTCGGACTGAACGATCCGGCCACCGCGGTCTGGATGCAGGAGCTGCTCCGGTTGTCGCCGAACGACCTGTTCGGGGAAGCGATGCTGGCGGTGCTGTCGCCGACGACCCGCACGCTCGGACCGGTGTTTCTCGATCAGCTTCGCGGTGCCGTCATGGGTGCGCCGCTGCCGTTCGGCGAAAGCATCATGATCGCATGGCCACAGACCGTCGGCCTGATCGCCGGCACCATCATTCTGTTCGCCTTCAGCTACGTGCTGTTCCAGCGCCAGGAGGTGAGGGCGTGAGCTGATGACCTGATTGTGCTTTGCCCCTCTCGTCCTCCAAGAGATGGGCAGGAGGGGGTAGCCGGACGTCCCCTGCGGCTACCCCCTCGACTCTTCTACGGTCGTCCGACCTTCTCCCACAGCCACTTTGCCACCGCATCGGGCGAGGAGTTCGCATCGTTGCCACTGGCGCGTAGGTTCGCTTCGCGCATGGTGGTGATGTCGATCTTGCCGAGCAGCGGTTTCAGCGCCGTCTTGAGCCGCTCGTCGCCGGCGCGCTTGGGAGCGAGCAGCAGGATGGCATCATAGGGCGGGATCGCCTGCCTGGGATCATCGAGCGCCACCAGATCGTATTTCGCGATCAGCCCGTCGCTGGTGTAGCCGGCGATGACATCGACCTCGCCGCTCGCGACCGCCGCATACATGAAGTCCGGCTGCATCTGGCGTTGTGCGCGGAACCGAAGACCGTAGGCCTTTTGCAACGCCGCCCATTCCGGCCGGGAGAAGAACTCGTAGTCGCCGGCAATCGACAGCGTCGATGCGTGCGCGGCGAGGTCGGCAATGGTGCGGATGCCAAGCGCTTCGGCGCGCTTTTTCGGCATCACCAGCGCATAGGCATTTTCGAAGCCGAGCTCACCGAACAGGGTGATGTTGTCCTTGGCGAGCGCCGTCTTCAACTCCGTCACCAGCTCCGCGCGCGGCTTGATGTCGGTGCGGTGCAGCTGGTTGGCCCAGAGCGTGCCGGAATAGTCGACATAGAGGTCGATGTCGCCGGCTTTCAGCGCCTCGAAGATCACGCTCGAGCCGAGCCCCGATCGTGCCGTCGCGGAAAGGCCGGCCGCCTGGAGGCGGTCGCGGAGCAGGGCCGACAGCACATATTGTTCGGCGAAGGTCTTTGCGCCGACCACGTAGCCGGACGACGAACGCCCTGTCGTCGGCACCAATGTCGCCGCAACCAGCGCCGCGATCCCGATCGCGCCGAGCCCGGCGCGCAGGCGGTTGCGCTGGCGCAGCCCGTGCTCGATCAGGCCGAGGAGCTGGTCTACGGCGAGTGCGAGCAGCGCCGACGCAAAGCAGCCGAACAGCACGAATACCCAGTTCTGGGTCTGCAGCCCTGCAAAAATGTAGTTGCCGAGACTGGTCTGCCCGATCGGCGTCGACAGCGTCGCAGTGCCGATCACCCAGACCGCCGCGGTACGGACGCCGGCCATCATCACCGGCAGCGCCAGCGGCAACTCGACCATGAGAAGCGACTGCCGCGGCGTCATGCCGACTCCCTTGGCAGCTTCGATCAGGGCTGGGTCGATGCCGTTCAGCCCGGTGATGCCGTTGCGCAGCACCGGCAGCATCGAATAGAGCGCCAGGGCGAGCATCGCCGGCAGGAAGCCGAACGCGGAAAAGGAGACGCCGAACCAGGCCAGCGTCAGGGACGCAGCGAACAGCAGCAGCGGATAGAACAGCGCGAGCAGGGCCAGTCCCGGCACGGTCTGCACGATGCTGGCGAGCGCGAGCAGGATGGCACGCGGCGTCGGACGATTGCGGGTGGCGATTGCGAGCGGCAGGCTGACGGTAAGGCCCAGCGCGAGCGCGGCGAGGCTCACCTTCACATGATTGCCGAGATAGTCGGGCAAATGCGACAGCGCCTCGCCCCAGCGCGGATCATTGAGGAGGCTCATGCCGCACCGCTCTGCGGCAGGAGCGCGTTCAGCCGCTCGACCTGACGCCGCGGGGTTCGCAGCAGCTCCAGCACATAAGAATCCCCACTCTGCGACAGCTCGGCGGGCGTGCCTTGCGCCAGCAGCCTTCCGCCCCGCATCACCGCGATGCGGTCGGCGAGCAGGATTGCCTCCGTCATGTCGTGCGTGATCATCACCGTGGTCAGTTCGAGGCGGCGATGCAGTGAGCGGTAGTCGTCGCCGAGCGCGTCGCGGGTGAGGGGATCGAGTGCGCCGAACGGTTCGTCCATCAACATGATGCGTGGCTTTGCTGCGAGTGCCCGTGCAACGCCAACACGCTGGCGCTGGCCGCCCGAAAGCGCTTCGGGTAGTCGGTCCCGGTGGGTGGTGCCATCGAGCTGCACGAGCTCGATGAGCTGGTCGACGCGCGCCGCGATCTCGTGCGCGGGCGTGCCCAACAGCTTTGGCGTGATCCCGATATTGTCGGCGACGCTCAAATGGGGAAACAGCCCGCCGCTCTGGAAGACGTAGCCGATCCGGCGCCGCAGCGCGACCGGATCGATGTTTTGGATGTCCTCGCCCTCGACCGTGATGGTGCCGCCATCGGCCTCGATCAGCCGGTTGGTGAGCCGCAGCAGCGTCGTCTTGCCAGATCCCGACCCGCCGACGATGGCCAGAAACTCGCCCTCGGCAATGCCAAGCGACAAATCGTCGACGGCCCTGAGGGGGCCGAAGCTCTTGGTGACGTGCATATAGCCAATCATCGGTCTGGAAGGCATCAAACGTCCACTCAGCTCGCTTGCCCTCCAGAGGGAGGGTGGTCGAGACCCATGCGTAGCACGCTTGGCCGGTTGATTGAACTTGGCCGCGTGAGCGGCTAAGGCATCAAGCCAAATTCGGAGGAAACAGATGACAACGCCCACGGCAGTGGCGCTGGAAGATGCCAAGGTTGCGTTCCGGCTCGGGGACGGGCGGGTCTACACGGCGGTGGAGAAGGCCCATCTGACCGTCGCGCAAGGCGAGTTCGTCGCTATCGTCGGTCCGACCGGCTGCGGGAAATCGACGCTGCTCAATGTCGCCGCTGGGCTGCTTAAGCCCGCCGCCGGCAGCGTCAGGATATTCGACCGGCCGCTTGCGGGGCTGAACCGGGACGCCGGCTACCTGTTCCAGGCCGATGCGCTGTTCCCCTGGAAGACGGCGCTCGACAATGTCGCGATCGGGCTCGAGATCAAGGGCACGTCGCGCACTGATGCGCTGCCGCTGGCGCAGCAATGGCTGACCTCCGTCGGCCTCGGTGCCTTTGCGGCCCGCTATCCGCATATGCTTTCCGGCGGCCAGCGCAAGCGCGTGGCGCTGGCGCAGGTGCTGATCCGCGATCCCAAGATCCTCTTGATGGACGAGCCGTTCGGGCCGCTCGATGCGCAAACGCGCCAGGTGATGGGCAACCTTCTGCTCGACTTGTGGAACGCCGACCGCAAGGCCGTGCTGTTCGTGACCCATGATCTCGAAGAGGCCATCGCGCTCGCCGACCGCGTCGTGATCATGTCGGCGGGGCCGTCCTCGCGGATCATCGGCGACTGGCGCGTCACGTTGCCGCGTCCGCGCGATATCTTCGAGGTGCGGCTGGACAAAGAATTCCATGCGCTGCATCGCGAGATCTGGAGCGTCCTCAAGGACGAGGTGATGAAGGGCTACGCGCAGTCCACCCAAGCGGCGGAGGCGGTCTGATGTCGCGCGTGACGCTGCTCGCCTTGCAAGTCCTGGTCGCGATCGTCTGCATCGCGCTATGGCAGTTGCTGTCATCAGTGCCGGTGTTCGGCAAGATCCTGCTGCCGCCGTTCTTCTTCTCCAACCCGGTTGATGTGTTCGATCAGATCGTCAAATGGTTCGTCTCCGGCGTGATCTGGAAGCATCTCTGGATCACGCTCGTCGAATCGATCCTGGCTTTCGTGATCGGATCGCTCGGTGGCGTCCTCATTGGCTTCTGGTTCGCGCGCCAGCCATTGGTTGCCGCGGTGTTCGATCCTTACGTGAAGATGGTCAACGCGCTGCCCCGGGTCGTGCTCGCGCCGATCTTCGCGCTGTGGCTGGGTCTTGGGATCTGGTCCAAGGTCGCGCTCGGTGTGACCCTGGTGTTCTTCATCGTCTTCTTCAACGTCTATCAGGGCGTGAAGGAGGTCAGTCGCACCGTGCTCGACAATGGTAGGATGCTCGGTATGAGCGAGCGGCAGTTGATGCGGCACGTCTATTGGCCATCGGCGCTGTCCTGGATGTTCTCTTCGCTGCACACCTCGGTCGGCTTTGCCGTCGTCGGCGCCGTTGTCGGAGAATATCTGGGCTCGGCGGCGGGGCTCGGCTATCTCATTCAGCAGGCCGAGGGCGTGTTCGACGTGGCCGGCGTGTTCGCCGGCATGTTCGTGCTGTCGGCCTTCGTCATCCTGATCGACTTCGGCGTCACTCTGGTCGAGCGGAGACTGTTAGTGTGGCGGCCGACCGTGGACGGTCGCAGCTAGTGGAAAAGGGCCCGCGCACAAGCGCGAGCCCTCATCGCTCGACCTCAATCCAGCAGCTTGAGGTCATCAGGTGCCTGCGGCGGCGTCTTGATCGCGATCGCCTTGACCTGTCCGCTGATCGGCTTGGTGCCGCCGTGCGGCGTGCCCTTCGGAATGATGACGAGGTCGCCCGGCTTCACAGTCACTTCCTTGTCGCCGAGCCAGATCGTCCCGGTGCCGTCCAGGATGTACTGGATCTCGTTGGTGTTGGGATGCAGGTGCTTCGGCACATTCCCGACCTGGATCGAGACGGTGGCGCCGTCGGCGGTCATGAAGGTCTTGGAGCGGTAGCCCACCTTGTTGGCGGGGCCGAGCGCATCGCCTTCCATCTCTCCGGTATGGATGATCTGGGCGGTGATGTTTTCGGCGGCCAGCGCCGGCCCGAGCAGATAGGTCGCGCCGCATCCGGCGACAAAAGCCGCAGTGATCGACAGCCAGGCAGCAATGCGATTCATGGATGATCCTCCCCATCAGGAATGTTGTTGTGCGCCCATGCTATTGCGCCAAAAGGCTGATGGCCAGTGCGGCCAGGCAGTCCTTCTCAAGCCAGTGCCGCTGCTCTATGGTGCCGCCAGCCGAACGGAGGAAACCAATGAAGAATACGATTGCCAGGCTCGCTGGCGCGTTGCTCGCGCTGACGCTGTCCACCTCGCTTGCCGCAGCGCAAAGCAAGGTGACGATTGCGGTCGGTGGCGGCGCCTGCCTATGCTATTTGCCGACGGTGCTGGCCAAGCAACTCGGCGAGTACGAGAAGGCCGGTCTGAATGTCGACCTGGTCGACCTCAAGGGCGGCTCGGACGCGCTCAAGGCCGTGCTCGGCGGTAGCGCCGACGTGGTCTCAGGCTATTTTGACCATTGCGTCAACCTCGCCGCCAAGAAGCAGGAGCTCCAGGCGTTCGTCGTCTATGACCGCTATCCCGGCCTCGTGCTGGTGGTTGCGCCTTCGCACACCGCGGACATCAAGTCGATCAAGGACCTCGCCGGCAAGAAGGTCGGCGTGAGCGCGCCGGGCTCCTCCACCGACTTCTTCCTGAAGTATCTCCTCAAGAAGAACGGGCTTGATCCCGCCGGCACGGCCGTGATCGGCGTTGGCCTCGGTGCCACGGCGGTGGCCGCGATGGAGCAGGGACAGATCGAGGCCGCGGTGATGCTCGATCCCTCCGTCACCGTGCTCCAGGGCAGCCACAAGGATCTGCGCATCCTCAGCGACACTCGCACGCAGAAGGACACGCTCGAGACGTTCGGCGGCGAATATCCTGGAGGTGCGTTGTACTCGACCGTGGCCTGGATCAATGGCCACGAGAAGGAAACCCAGGCGCTGACCAACGCAATGCTCGCCACGATTGCCTGGATCCATTCGCACTCGCCCGAGGAGATCATGGCCAAGATGCCCGACGAAATGGTCGGCAAGAACAAGGACCTCTATCTCGCCGCGCTGAAGAATACGATTCCGATGTTCTCCGAGACCGGCAAGATGGACCCGAAGGGTGCTGATGCCGTGCTGGCGGTGTTCAGCGTCGGCTCGCCCGAGGTGGCCAACGCCAAGATCGACGTCAGCAAGACCTTCACCAACAAGTTCGTCGATCAGGCCAAGAAGACCACGGGGAACGCCAAATAACTGACGCGAAGGCTTGCTAGTCGAGCGTCATGACATCATCGACCATTCATCGCGTCACGACGCTTGACCTTGCCGTGCGCGCCGTCGCTTGGCCGTTCGCCGAGGAGCGGCGCGCCGAGATCGCTGCGCATTTCGCCGAGCAGCAGCGCGCGCGGCCGAAACTCTGGAACGGGCGCGTTCTGCTCGGGCGCGATGCCGTCTTCACGGGCGGTCATCTCGCCGCGACCTATTTCGAGACGGATTTCGCCAGCTTCCTGGCTTGGCGCGACTGGGGCTTTCCCGATCGGTCCGTGTTCAACGGTTTCGGCATGGGAGCGCTACGCGCCTCCGATGGCGCCTTCGTGATGGGCGAGATGGCGCACCACACTGCCAATTCGGGGCGCATCTACTTCCCGTCGGGCACGCCCGACCTCGACGATATCAAGGACGGTCGGCTCGATATCCCTGGCAGTGTCGTCCGCGAGATCGAGGAAGAGACTGGCCTGTTCCCTGCCGACTATGTGGCCGAGACGGACTGGCACTGTGTCGTCACCGGCCACTCGATCGCAATGATGCAGATCCTGAACCTGGATATGCCCGGTGAGGCGGTTCGCGCGAGGATCGAGGCCAATCTGGCTGATCAGGACGAGCCGGAGCTTTCGGCCATCCATCTCGTGCGCGGAATGGATGATCTCACGCCGACCATGCCGCGGTTTGTCACGGCCTTCATGGCGCAGCAGTTCGCCTCGCGCTGATGCGCAAGGCTTGACATCGCGCGGCGCAGCCCATGTGATGGGCGAAACCAAAGCAAAAGACTGCAATGCACAATCGTCCAGGGAGGTTTAGATGCGCCTGCGCATGGCTGCCCGCTTGGTACGTGGGCCGTTGATCGCGATTGCAGCGATACATCCGACCGCTCGGGTGCGGCGTGAGGCCATCCTGTCGCCCGGCAGCTAGCGGAGCGGGCGGTGCTGGAGGTCAGTGGGCTCGTGAAACGGTTCGGCGGCTTCACCGCCGTCAACAACGTCTCGTTCCGCGTCGATCAAGGCGAGATTCTCGGCCTGATCGGCCCCAACGGATCGGGCAAGAGCACGATCTTCAACATGCTCTCCGGCACGCTTTCGCCGAGCGGCGGCTCGATTCTGCTCGATGGCTCCGAGATCGCGGGGCTGGCGCCGCACCGGATCATCAACCGCGGCATCGGCCGCACCTTCCAGATCCCGCGGCCGTTCCGACGCCTCACCATTTTCGAGAACGTCGCGCTCGCCGGTTTCTACGGCCAAGGCCGCCATAGTCGCGCCGAGGCTGAGAAGGCGGCCGAGCGCGCGCTCGCGCTGGTCGGCTTGCCGACCGATCGCTATGCCAGTGTGGACGGCTTGGGCGCCGCCGGCTTGAAGAAACTCGAACTTGCGAAAGCACTCGCCACCGCGCCAAAGCTGCTGCTCGCCGACGAAAGCCTAGGTGGTCTCGACGAAGCCGAGATGGACCAGGCGGCCGACATGCTGCGCAACATCCGCGACGAGCTCGGCATCACCATCATCTGGGTCGAGCACATCATGGGCGTGTTGATGCGTGTCGTCGATCGCGTCATGGTGCTCGATCACGGCGAGAAGATCTCGGAAGGACTGCCGAGTGTTGTCGCCGCCGACCCGCGCGTGATCGAGGTCTATCTCGGCACCGATGCCGGAATCACGCAGGCCGCAGCCGCCGAAGCGCGCCGCCGTGCGGGAGGCCAATGATGCTGGAGCTTAGGGGCGTCAACGCCGGCTATGGCACCTTCCAGGCGATGTTCGATGTCGATCTCGACGTCAAGGCCGGCGAGGCCGTCGGCGTCATCGGTCCGAACGGTGCCGGCAAGACCACCTTGATGCGCGTGATCTCCGGTCTGATCCGCCCCACCCGCGGCTCGATCACCATGGAGGGCGTCGATGTCCTGGCGACGCCGGCGCATAAGATCGTCAGCCTCGGGATCGCGCATGTCCCGGAGAACCGGCGGCTGTTTCCGCAGCTTTCGGTCGACGACAATTTGAAGATGGGTGCTTTCATGAAGGAGGCGCGCGGCTACTACGCCGAGCGGCTGGAGGTCGTGTTCGATCTGTTTCCGCGGCTGAAGGAGCGTCGCCATCAGATGGCCGGCACCATGTCGGGCGGCGAGCAGCAAATGTGCGCGATCGGCCGCGCGCTGATGTCCAATCCAAAACTGCTGCTGCTCGACGAGCCCTCGGCGGGTCTGGCGCCCGTGGTGGTGCAGCAGGTGTTCGAGCTCGTGAAGCGGATCCGCGCCCGTGGGCTGACGGTGCTGATCGTCGAGCAGAACGTGCAGCAGGTGCTGCGCGTGGTCGACCGCGCTTACTTGATCGAGGCCGGCACGATCCGCGCCTCGGGCACCGCGGCCGAGATGCTGGCGAGCGACACGGTCAAGGAAGCGTATCTCGGGGTGTGAGGAATATATGCAGGCGTTCCTGGACATTTTCGATATCTATCTGCTGGAGGCCGTCATCAACGGCATCCTGCTCGGTGGCGTTCTGGCGCTGCTCGCGCTCGGGCTGAACCTGATCTTCGGCGTCATCGATGTGACCTGGATCTGCTACGCCGAGCTCGTCATGATCGGCATGTACGCGATGTATTTCATGGTCCAGTGGCACGGCATCAGCTATTTCATCGCGGCGCCGCTGACTATCCTGCTGGTGGCGATGCTCGGTGCTCTCCTGCATTATCTGGTGATTGCGCCGCTCTTGACGGCGCCGCCGATCAACCAGCTGCTCGCGACCGGCGGCGTGCTGTTCGTCCTGCAGAGCTTTGCCACCGTCGCCTTCGGCATCGACTTCCGCAACCTCGGCATCCGTCTGCCGGTGCTCGCCTTCGGCGACATGAATTTCAGCTACGCGCGATTGCTGTCGTTCCTGGCTGCGCTGGTCGGCATGGTTGCGGTCTATCTGTTCATGACCCGCACCTTCACCGGCACTGCGATCCGCGCCATCTCGCAGGATCGGCAGATCATGGCGCTGATGGGCGTCGACACCAAACGGATCTATCTCATTACGTCAGCCATTGGCGGCGGGCTGGCCGGGCTCGCCGCCTGCCTTTTGGTGCTGCAATACGACGTGCATCCCTTCGTCGGTCTCTCCTTCGGGCCGATCACCTTCCTGATCTGCGTGCTCGGTGGCCTCGGCAATTTCATCGGCGGCTTCATCGCGGCTTTCGTCTTCGCCGAGATCATCTCGCTCGGCGGCCTGTTCTCCGATCTCGAATGGGGCTACGTGCTCGCCTTCGCCTTCTTCATCGTCATGATGTTCATCCGGCCCGCGGGCCTGCTCGCGAGGCGCCGATGACGGGGCAGGGCCGGCTCGTCGCTTGGGCGATAGCGCTGGGGGCGCTGGTCGCGCTGCCCTTCGTCTATCGCGATCCCTATCATCTGCACATTCTCGTGCTGATCCTGATCTGGTCGTTCGCCTACACATCTTGGTCGATGATGGGCCGCTTCGGCCTGGTCTCGCTCGGGCATGGCGGCTTCATGGGGATCGGCGCCTATGTCACGGCGTTGCTTTGGAATCACCTGGGACTGTCGCCGTGGATCGGCATTCCCGCCAGCATGGTGGCGGCCGGGGCGCTGGCGCTGATCGTCGGCTATCCCTGTTTTCGCTTCCGCATCACCGGTCACTATTTCGTGCTGGTGACGCTCGCGCTGTCGGGCATCGTGCTCCAGATCATCACCGCGACGCGCGACTACACCGGCGGCTCGCTCGGCTACACGCCGAACCGCGCCGCCGGCAACAAGCTGCTGGCGCTGCAGTTCGACGACAAGACCAGCTGGTATCTGATCGCGCTCGCGGTGTGGCTCGGTGGCATCGCTGTCTGGCATCTGATTGATCGCAGCATGAGCCGTTACGCGCTGGAGGCGATCTCGGAGGACGAGGACGCCGCGGCCGCCGCCGGCGTCGACGTCACCGCGGAGAAGCTCAAGATCACCTTGATCAGCGCCGTGATGACGGCGCTGGCGGGTGCGATCTATTGCCAGTACCAGATGTTCATCACGCCCGACACGGTCAGCGGCATTGCGGTGTCGCTCCAGATGGTGTTCGCGGCCATCGTCGGTGGCTTGTTCGTCTCGCTCGGTCCGACCGTCGGTGCCGTCATCACCATCCTGCTGGCGGAAACCCTGCGCATCGGTTTCGGTACCAAGGCGGTCGGCTGGGACAATCTCGTCTATGGCGTGCTGCTGGTGCTTTTCATCATATTCCTTCCCAAGGGCATCCTTGGTAGCCTGCTCGACCGATTGAAGCCGCAACGAAAGGTGTCCCGCGCTCATGAGCAAGAAGCCGTCCAAATCGCTCGCCCAGGAACTTGACCGCTACATCAGGCCGTTCCGCCACGACGGAGCCGGCAAGTTTCACCTGCAGGACTACAAGACCAACGAGAAGGGCGATCTGGACAAGGAGACGGCGCAGGAGATTCTCGACGCCAACAAGAAGCGGCTGATCGCCTTCCAGGAGAAGCTCTACGCCCAGGACCGCTGGTCGGTGCTGATCGTGTTCCAGGCCATGGATGCCGCCGGCAAGGACAGTGCGATCAAGGCGATCTTCGAGGGCATCAATCCGCAGGGCTGCGAAGTCACGGCCTTCAAGGCGCCGAGCAGCAAGGAGCTCGACCACGATTTCCTCTGGCGCCATGTCGTCGCGCTGCCCGAGCGCGGCCGGATCGGCATCTTCAACCGCTCCCATTACGAGGAATGCCTGGTGACGCGGGTGCATCCGGAGATCCTTGCCAAGGAGAAGCTGCCCTCGAGGCTGATCACCAAGAACATCTGGAGGGAGCGGTTCGAGGACATCAGCGCCTTCGAGCGCTATCTCTGCCGCAACGGCACCGTGGTGCTGAAGTTCTTCCTCAACGTCTCCAAGGAGGAGCAGCGCGAGCGCTTCCTCGACCGGCTGGAGCAGCCGGCCAAGCAGTGGAAGTTCTCCATGGACGACATCAAGGAGCGCGCCTTGTGGCCGCGCTATCAGGCTGTCTATCAGGACATCGTGCGCCATACCGCGACGCCTCATGCGCCCTGGTATGTCGTGCCGGCCGACCACAAATGGTTCGCCCGCGTCGTCATCGGCTCGGTGATCGTCGCGGAGCTGGAAAAGCTGGACCTGCGCTTTCCGCGCGCCGACAAGGCTTCGCTGGCCGAGTTCGAGAATGTGCGCAAGGCGCTGGAGGCGGAGGAGAAGGGAGCGAAGAAGCGGGCCAAAGCAAAAAAATGAAACAACCCCATGCACAGTAGCGGACCCCAGCAAAATCAACAGCATGGTCCCGATATTCGGATTTTAAGAATTTAGGTTGACCCGTCGGGCAAAACAGGGGCATAATGCCATCATCGCGACAGGTCTCGTAGGGTGGGCAAAGCGTATGCGTGCCCACGCGAATTCTGCGATCGAGAGAGGTGGTGGGCACGGCGCGTTGCGCCTTTGCCCACCCTACGAGTTCTGTGCAAGCCGCCTAATACCCCCGGCCCCACCAGTAGCAGAAGCGCTCCACATTGGCGGGAAGGCTCGCCTCGTAATTCGCCCATTTCTCGTATTTCGGCAGCTTCACTTCCTTCATCGCGGTGTCGAAGCATTTGCCGGCGTCGGCCGCTTTCTTCACCTCGGCCGAGAGGTCCTCCATGTAGGCGATATCGTCCTCGACGTCCTTCTTGGTGCCGAGCCGGCCGCCGGCATAGGGATGGCCGGGGATCATCCGCTCCCAGTCGAGCGAGGCCAGCTTCTTCAGCGAGGCGATGTATTCGATTGGCGAGGCGTTGTCGGGGATGTTGCGGAACTGGACCGACTCGATCGGCGCGAAGTCGACGACGAAAACGATCTTCTCTTTCGGCAGCCGCATCACCAGCGAATTGTCGGAATGGTTGCGGCCGACATAGTCGAGCTCCAGCGTGGTGCCGCCGAGCGTGATGATCTTCCTGTCGTCGACCACCTGGTCCGGCAGCACGATGTCGGCCAGGAGCGAATTCTGCTTCTTCAACTCGAGCAGCCGTTCCCTGGTGCGACGATGCGCAATGAAGGTGGCGCCGAGGTCCTTGAACGGTTGGCCGCCGGCGATGTGGTCGTAGTGATGATGGCTGTAGACGACGTATTTGATCGGCTTGTCGGTGACGGCCTTGATCGCATCGATATAGGGTTTTGCGGGACGCAAATACGAGATGGGATCGGTCGCGATCACGCCCTTTGGCGTGACCACGAACATCGATTGATGGCCGCCATAGCGGAAGATGTAGACGTTGTCGGTGCCCTCGACCTTTCTTGTCGAGGTCTGGGGCGGGGTCTGCGCGAAAGCGGAGCCGGTGACGAGGGCGGCGAGAACGACGATGCAAGATAATGCTTTCATCTCTAGGCTTTCTGAAAAGGGATGAAACAAGGCGGCGGATGTGTCTCTCACACAAACGCTGCGAAGAGGGGTTTATTCCGCGCTCTTATGCGGTCAGTCTGTCGCGGGACAAGCGTGCAAATGTGATCCGCGGCGCTATCGATCGCGCTTGACAGTTTTGTGTCGGGGGAGGACCATGCATGTGGTCGCACACAAGCGACGTTACGTCCACCTCATGAGCAAGGGGAGGTCTATGACACCACCTCCGCAAATCCAGCCGCGTTAAGTGCGATGGAGCTCGTTCGGACTATCGCATAGCGGCATAAACCGCGAACGGCACGCCGGGTCCAGGTCTAGAGGGCTGCATCAGTGAGGCAGAGCCCCTACCTGCCCGGCGCTGTGCGTTTTGAGCCCCCTGCAATGCAGCAAATGCCAAGACATTGTCGTCGGGTCGGCAAACTTCCGACACAGGATCGGGGCGAATAGCGGCTCGGCATGACGCATGTGCTTCGCGGAAACGTCTTCCGACTTCGCCGGCGCTTGCGTTCTTTCAGGGAATTCGCGTGTCGCATAAGCTTGCCTCGGCGCTGGTCGCAGCGCTCTTCCTCGTCCTCTCGTCATTTTCCGTAGCGCGCGCAGGGCCGGCTGCGCCGGCGAGCAATAATGCTGCCGCGCTGTCGCCTGAGGAGGCCAGGCGTGCACTGGAAACGCTTCAGGACGACCAGAAACGCGCTCAGATGATCGACACGTTGCGCGCGATCGTGAATGCGTCGGGTCCGCAGCAGCCTGCGCCTGAGCAGACATCACCGATCCCGCTGTCGGCAGACGGTCTCGGCGCGCAACTTCTGCTCACGGTATCGGAGGAGATCAGCGAAATCTCGCGCGACGTCGCCGACATGGCGCGGACGCTCACGCATTTTTGGGCGTTCTATTACTGGGTCGTGGATACCGCCAACGATCCGCAAGCCTACAATCTGCTGATCGAAATCACCTGGAAGCTGGCGCTGGTGTTCGGCTGCGCGCTGGCGGCCGAATGGGTTGCCGTCCGCCTGATCCGGCGTCCGGTTGCGTTTTTCGAAGGCCACGTGCCGCAGACTGCGCGCCTGGCGGCGCAGACGCTGCCCATTGCCGAGCCGCCGCCATCGGTCGTGGATGTCACCCCCGGGCCTGAATTGCACAAGCACCGGCACAGTCTGGCCCGCGTCTGGCAGCTGTTGCTGCGGCTGCCCTTCGTGCTGGGCCGGCTGTTGCTCGAGCTGCTTCCGGTGGTCGTTTTCGTCGGTCTGGCGACCGCACTGCTCGGGACGGAAATCGGCGAGCCGGCCACCGTTCGCCTCGTGATCCTCGCTGTCGTCAATGCCTATGCGTTCTCGCGGGGGCTCATCTGTGTGGTTCGCGCACTGGCGGGCCCGTTCGGTCTGTTTCCGGCGCGCGCCGAGACAGCCGCCTATATCGAGATCTGGGCGCGCCGCATCGTCGGCGTCGCGGTATCAGGCATCGCCTTTGCCAACGTGGCGCTGCTGCTCGGCCTGCATCGCGCCGGCTACGCTGCGCTGCTGCGCATGGTGATGCTGGTGGTGCATTTGTTCGTCGTCGTCATCATCCTGCAATGTCGCCGCCACGTCGCCGATGCCATCCGCGCGCCGGCAGAGCGGCAGGGACTCGCGGCGCGCCTGCGCAATCGGATCGCCGGAGGATGGCATTATCTGGCCATCGCGCTCGATCTGGCGCTGTGGGCGGTCTGGGCGCTGAACATCCACAATGGCTATTCGCTGCTCTTGCAATATTTCGTCGGCACCATCGCAGTAGCATTGATCACACGGGTTGCCATCATGGTGACGCTGAGCCTGATCGACCGCGGCTTCCGCATCCAGCCGGAAATCCTCCATCGCTTTCCGGGACTGGAGATCCGCGCCAACCGCTATTTGCCGCTGTTGCGCAAGATCGTTTCCGGCGTCATCGCCTTCATCGGCTTTGTCGCCGTGCTCGAGGTCTGGGGCGTCGATGCCATCGTCTGGTTCTATGGCGGCCAGATCGGCAGCCGGCTGATCTCGGCGGTCGCGACGATCGGCATTGCCGTCGCTATCGCTGCGGCGATCTGGGAGGTCAGCAACGCGCTGCTGGACCGGCAGATCAATACGCTGTCGCGCGACGGACATTATGCCCGCGCGGCACGCCTGCGCACCTTCCAGCCGATGCTGCGGACGGCGCTGCTGTGCCTGATCGCCACCGTGGTCGGCCTCACGGCGCTCAGCGAAATCGGCGTCAATGTCGCCCCCCTGCTCGCTGGCGCCGGCATCGTCGGCATCGCCATCGGCTTCGGTTCGCAGAAGCTGGTGCAGGATCTCATCACTGGCCTGTTCCTGCTGCTGGAGAACACGGTCCAGGTCGGCGACACCGTCAGCGTGTCGGGGCTGTCAGGCGTGGTCGAGAATGTTTCGATCCGTACCATCCGCCTGCGCGCCGGCGATGGTGCCGTGCACATCGTGCCGTTCAGCGCCGTGACCACCATCACCAACGCCAGCCGCGGGGCCGGCAATGCCTCGGTGAGTGTCAATGTCGCCTACAAGGAAGACACCGATCGTGCCGGCCAGATCCTCAAGGAGATCGTCGAGGAGATGCGCCGGGAGACGGAATTCCGCCCGTTGATCCGCGGCGACCTCGAACTCTGGGGCGTCGACAAGGTCGACGGTGCGATGGTGTCGATCGTCGGCCAAATCCGCTGCACCGAGGCGGGCCGCTGGCCGGTGCAGCGCGAGTTCAACCGCCGCATGAAGCAGCGCTTCCAGCAGCACGGCATCGAGGTTGCTTCGGCGACCCAGACCATCCTGATGCACGTCGCGCCGGCGGCTGATCATGCCGCGAGCCTCACGCCGCGGCGCGCCGCCGGATAGCTGCCGGGCCAACTTACCGCTTGCCTCCACCCACCTGGCAGCGTTCACTCGCGCTTCAGTCCGCTGACGACATGCGGGCGACAAGAAGCTTGGGAGAGAACGATGTGGGGGCCGTGGGCCGGACTGCGCGGTCATGTGATCGTCATTGGTGCGTTGATCGGATGCGCGGCGTGGAGCGCACCCGGTCAGGCCCAGTCATTTCCCTCTCGTCCCATCACTCTGATGGTCCCGTTCGCAGCCGGCGGGCCGACCGATACGCTGGCGCGGATCCTGTCGGAACGGATTGCGGCCGAGCTGCATGCGACCATCGTGGTCGAGAACGTCGCCGGCGCTTCGGGAAGCATCGCCGGAGCCCGCGTCGCGCGTGCGACACCTGACGGCACGACGATCACCATCGGCCATTGGGGAACGCATGTGCTCAACGGCGCGATCTTCAAGCTGCCTTATGACGTGATCGCCGATTTCGAGCCGGTCGCGCTGGTGGCGATGGGCACGCAGTTGATCGTCGGCCGGAAGTCGCTCGAGGCCAACAATCTTAAGGAGATGATCGCCTGGCTGAAGGCCAATCCGGGCAAGGCCACTGCGGGGACGGCTGGCGCGGGCACCGGGGCACATGTCGCCGGGGTCTTCTTCAAGGGGAGGACCGGCACCGACTTTCAGTTCGTGCCCTATCGCGGCGCGGGGCCCGCCATGATCGATCTCGTCGCGGGACAGATCGACATCATGTTCGACCAGGCCTCGAACTCGCTGCCCCAATACAAGAACGGTGCGATCAAGGCGTTCGCAGTGACCTCGCCGACGCGCCTTGCGTCCGCGCCCGATATCCCGACGGTCGATGAGGCGGGGCTGTCCGGGCTTTATATTTCCTATTGGCACGGCATCTGGGCACCGAAGAATACACCGAAGGAGATCGTCACGAGGCTGAATACGGCGATCGTCTCGGCCCTTGCCGACCCGTCCGTGAAGCAGCGCTTTGCCGAACTGGGCCAGGAAATTCCGGCGTCGGACCAGCAATCGCCCGCAGCGCTCGGCGCCTTCCAAAAGGCCGAGATCGAGAAATGGTGGCCCGTCGTGAAGGCTGCGGATATCAAGCCGGAATAGCGTTGGCCGTATGGTCCTTCCTGATGGTCATTCCGGGGCGCGACGAAGTCGCGAGCTATGGTGCGCAATTGCGCACATGAGAATCCGTCGAGCCGCAGAGACGGTCGCGCCATGGATTCCGGGCTCGCGCTGCGCGCGCCCGGAATGACGAGGCCAGAGGGTCTCGCGACAAATTTCGCTGCGGTGCGAGATCACAATCGTCCCGCGCCTCGTCCGGTCCTTGATCTCAATTGAGCGGTGGCCGACAATGTCGCGGTTCAGTGTGAAGCTTCCTGGGGGAATTCGTGAATAGACCTGCCCGCGTCGTTGCCCAACCGGCACTCTCCGATTCTGCACGTGGCATGACGCTGCTGCGCGATCCCTTGCTCAACAGGGGCACGGCCTTTACCGAGGCGGAGCGTGCCAAGCTGGGCCTGCGCGGCCTGCTGCCGCCCTGCGTGCTGACGATGGAGACGCAAGTCGAGCGCGTGCTGACCAATCTGCGCGCCCTGCCGACCGACCTGGAGAAATATGTCGCTCTGAACGCGCTGCATGACCGTAACGAGGCGCTGTTCTTCCGCGTCGTCGTCGACAATATCGACGAGATCCAGCCGATCATCTACACGCCGACGGTCGGGCTCGCCTGCCAGAAATACGGCCTGATCTTTCAGCGGCCACGCGGCATGTTCATCTCCTCGCGCGATCGCGGCCAGATCGCCGACATCCTGAGGAACTGGCCCTATCCGGCCAAGCTGATCGTCGTCACCGATGGTGAACGGATTCTCGGCCTCGGCGATCTCGGCGCCAACGGCATGGGCATACCGGTCGGAAAGCTCTCGCTCTATTCGGCCTGCGCCGGCGTGCATCCCGAACAGTGCCTGCCCATCGTGCTCGATGTCGGCACCAACAACGAGGAGCTGCTGAGCGATCCCTATTATCTCGGTCTGCGCGAGCGACGCCTCACCGGCGAAGCCTATGACAGCTTCGTCGACGAATTCATGACCGCGGCGCGGAAGACCTTTCCCGGCGTGTTGATCCAGTTCGAGGACTTCGCCAATCATTCCGCGTTCAAGCTGCTGCACAAATACAGGGATGAAGCTTGCGTCTTCAACGATGACATCCAGGGCACCGCAGCGGTCGCGCTCGCGGGTCTGTTCTCGGCGCTGCGTGTCAACGGCGGCAAGCTCAGGGACCAGCGCATCCTGTTCCTCGGTGCGGGCGAGGCGGCGACCGGCATCGCCGATCTCGTGGTCTCCGCCATGATCGCGGAGGGCGCGAGCGAAGCCGAGGCGCTCCGGCGCAACTGGCTGGTGGACTCCCGCGGCCTCGTCGTCGGCGGCCGCGAGGGTCTCTCCGGGCACAAGCTCCGTTATGCGCATAAGGACCAGGCGCCGATCGCCGACTTCCTCACCGCGATCAAGACGCTGAAGCCGACGGCGATCATTGGCGTGGCCGCGGTCGGCGGCGCCTTCACGCCCGAAGTGCTCAAGACGATGGCGGAACTCAATGAGCAGCCGATCGTGTTCGCCCTGTCCAACCCGACCTCGAAGGCCGAGTGCTCGGCGGAGGATGCCTACCGCTACACCGAGGGCCGCGCCCTGTTTGCCTGCGGCAGCCCGTATGATCCGGTCAAGCTCAACGGCCGCACCTTCGTGCCGCGCCAGGGCAACAACTCCTACATCTTCCCCGGCGTCGGTCTCGGCGTGATCGCGAGCGGCTCGCGGCTCGTGACCGACGAGATGTTCATGGCGGCTGCCCATACGCTGGCCAATTGCGTCGGCAAGGAGGACCTGGATCAAGGCAGCCTCTATCCGGCGCTGCCGCGCATCCGCGAGGTGTCGGTGCGCATTGCGGCTGCCGTCGCCGACGTCGCCTTTCAGCGGGGGCTCGCCGACGGACCCGCGCCCAACGACGTCAAGGCCCTGGTCCAGTCGCAGATGTACGAGCCGAAGTACTAGCGCCGCTAAGCCGCGTTCAGGACGACTCGGCTAGTGCGCCGACGGGGCTACTCGTCATGGCCGGGCTTGTCCCGGCCATCCACGATGTATGGCACGGAGAACGTGGATGCCCGGGACAGGCCCGGGCATGACGGCGTAGCCAGGCCGCGCGCTGCCAGAATCGCCGTTGTCTGCCGTCGCCTTATGTGCGACGCTCTGTAGCGTTACAAGAATTCCAACTTAGGTAAGCCACCATGGACGATCGTTTGCCCGACCTGGGCGATCTCGAGCACGAGGTCATGCAGATAGTATGGGCCCATGGGCCGGTCACGGCCGAAACCGTGCGCGAGCGACTGTCGCGGCGTCTGAAGGAATCGACGGTGCGCACCGTGCTGCGCCGGCTGGAAGAAAAGGGCTATGTTCGCCACACCGTGGACGGGCGCACCTACGTCTACCACGCCGCCGAGGCGCGCGCGCGCGTCGCGGCCAAGGCGGTGCAGCGCATCGTCGACTGGTTCTGCAACGGCTCGATGGAGGAAGTTCTCGTCGGCATGGTGGACAATGCGATGCTCGACCAGCAGCAATTGCGCGCGCTGGCCGACCAGGTGGCCAAGGCGAAGAAAGCGAGAGGAGTGAAAAAGGAATGATCGCAGCTCTGGCTGAGGCGGCGTTACGCTCCTTCGCGCTGGGAGGCGTCGTCTGGATCGGTCTCAACCTGTTTCGCGTGCGCAATCCGCACGTTCACATGACGGCATGGATCGTCGTGCTGCTGGCGTCGCTGGCGATGCCGGTCGTGATGCATTGGCCGACGCTCACCATCGACCGGCTGCCCTTGTCCGTGCCGGTGCCGGTGGAATCCTGGCCGGCCGACATATCGATGCTGGAGCGGCCACAACCGTCGCTGCCGATCGCGCCGGGTGCTGCAATCGCGTCGACGGCGAAGGCGGGTATTTCGATCGATTGGTGGATGGTCGCCACCGGCGTCTATGTCGGGATCGCCGGCTTGCTGCTGCTGCGGCTGGCCATCGGCCTCTGCCTGACCTGGCGTCTGGCCCGGGCCGCAAAGCCGGTGAAAGGCATGATCGATGCCGATGTGCGTGTCAGCCGCGACGTCGGCGGCCCCGTCACCTTCGGCTCGACCATCCTGGTGCCGCCGCAGTTCTTCGGCTGGGACGCCAAGAAGCGCCTCGCCGTGCTGGCGCATGAAGGCGCGCATGTCGCCAACAGGGATTTCTACGTCCTGCTGCTCGCGTCGCTGAACCGCGTGGTGTTCTGGTTCAGCCCGTTCTCGTGGTGGCAGCTTGCGCGTCTTGCCGAGCTCGCCGAGATCATCAGCGACGCCCGGGCGATCGAGATGATCGACGACCGGCTGTCCTATGCCGAGATCCTGCTCGATGTCGCCGCCTCGGTGAAGCCGCGGCCGATGGAGCTGGCGATGGCGCAGGCCGCGACCGTACGCGCGCGCATCGAGCGCATCATCGCGGCCGCTGCCATGCCCGCAGCCGTCGGTTGGCGCAAGCGGCTGTGGATCGCGGCTGCTATCGTGCCCGTCGTGATCGCATCGGCCGGGATGATCGCCTACCGGACGCCGGACCCCGTGGCATCAGGTGCCGATCTCGGCGATGTGCCGGCCGAGCATTACCGCCCGTTCGTCAATTTCTACGCCATGGGCCCCGCCTCGGTGTTCGCCATCTTCCGCGAGGGGGATGAGGTGTACGGGCAGCTCACCGGCCAGCGCCGCTTACGCATCAGCGTCGCGAGCGACGGCACGGCGTCCTATGCGGCTTCGTTCGGCGAGATCACGTTCCCTGTCGATGCGGAGCGCCGCTCGTCCGAGCTGATGCTGCACATGAACGGCCGCAATGTGCGGGCTGTCCGCGTGGCCGAGATGCCGACGCCGGCCGCAGATCCGGTCTCGCTCGATCAATATGTCGGCTGGTACCGGGTCGCGCCGAACCGCGTGCTCACGGTGCGGCGCGACGGCGATGGCCTGCAGGTGCAGGAGACCGGGCAGGGTCGATCACCGGCCCTCGCCGAGGGCCTTGATGCCTTCTCCGTCCACGGCGATCGCCTGCTGATCTTCCTGCGCGACGATGCGGCCAAAGTGTCACGCGTGCTGGTCCACAACGCGGTCTCCGGCGCTCGCCTCGCGCAGCGGATCGATGCGGCGCAGGCTCAGGCGATCGAGGCCGACTTCGCCCGGCGCCTTGCGGAAGTGCCCGACAGGTTCAGGGAGCAGGTTCCGGCTGCGGGCAGCAAGGAGATCATTCTCACCGGAATCGAAGACCTGCGCCACGGCACGCCGAATTATGACCGCATGAGCGCGCCGCTCGCGGCCGCTATCCACGGTCGGCTCGGCGAATTGCGTGCAACATTCGCAGCGCTCGGGCCGATCGAGTCGATCTTCTTCCGGGGCGTCGGGCCCGGCGGCTACGACATCTACGGTGCCAAATTCGAGAACGGCACGGCGGAATTCCGAGTGCTGCTCGAGCCCGACGGCAAGGCCGGCGATGTGACCTTCCGGCCCGACGGCAATGACGAGCTCGGCGGGATCTTCTCCTGCGCCGAAGAGGCGCGCGTGCGCGGTCGCGCCGGCACCTCGCCGATCCGGATCATGCTCTACAACGAAACGGAAGACGACATTCAGGTCTTCAATCTCGGCGCGGACGGCGAGCGCAAGGCGCAAAGCGTCGTCCGGTCGGACATGACCTGGGTCGCGCTGACCAATGTGAACAGTCCCTGGGTCATCGCCGACAAGTCCGGCAAGTGCATGGAGATCCTGGTGCCGGGCCGGCAGACGCGCTTCCACAATGTGGAGGCCTCGAACCTCGTGGCGCGGCCGGGGCGCGCCGCGCGTCGCGCCGTCCCGATCGTCAATGGCGAAGCGATGCTGCGGCTGTATCTCGAGGGCATCGCCAAGGGCCAGCCGGACTACGATCACATGACGACCGAGGTCGCCAACATCACGCGTGCGCAGCTTCCGTTCGATCAGGCGATCCTGGCGCGGCTCGGGGCGCTCCGCGCGGTCTCGTTCCGCGGCGTCACTGCGCTCGACAGCGACATCTATGTCGCCCAGTTCGCCAACGGCGCGGCGGAATGGCGTATCGGCGTCAGAAACGGGACGATCACCAAGATCGCGCTGGGGCCGAATTTCTAGCGCGCGGCGGCCGGACCGAGCGGCGATGCCACCGATCCGGCTTGCGCTCGCCCGTCCGAAGCGTTACGATACGTAACACTACCTTGGGTAGCCTTGCGCGCGGCCGCGGGCCTGGAGGATGGCACGGCCCGCAGTCGGATCGGGTTCATGATGTGCACGCTGAGGCAACGGGAGCTCGACTTTCTCGCCAGCCTGAAAACCGGCTGGCGGCTGCTCTATCGGCGTGAACTGATACGGCTCATCAGGGGCGACGCCGAGACCACAGACCTGCGGCCCGAGATGCGCCCGATCGTTTGGCGCGTCATATCGAGCTGATTTCTCGGCGATCTGTGTCGATTCAGGACACCGACTGTGGTGGATTCATCACAGCGGGCGCGCGAAACGAAGCTGGCCGCACGGCCGCTTTTGTTCAGCCAAGGTTCTGCCCTCATTGCCCACCGAAACTTGGGGTTGTTCGGAGGGCGCATCATGTCTCGCATTGCACGTGCCGAAACTCCCCTGACCTCGCTGGCAAGCTCGAGCAGGTTGTTGCTTGCTATCATCGGCGCCGCTTCGCTCGCCGCGTGCGCGCAATCACCGGTCGGCCGCCAGAAGGCCGATCTTGCCGCGACCAGCCGGCAGGCGGCAATCGAGCGGCCGCACCGCGTGGCGGCGTTCCACCCGCATCCCGTCAGCCGGGCGCGTGTCCCGGATGAACCTGCCGATGCCAAGCCGACCGCCTTGCGCGGCGTGGCGAGCTTCTACTCCGACACCGAGACCGCGAGCGGGGAGAAATTCCACAAGGACGAGATGACCGCGGCTCACCCGACGCTGCCGTTCGGCACTCGCTTGCGCGTCACCGACGTCTCCTCCGGCCGCTTCGTGACCGTCAGGGTCAACGATCGCGGACCCTTCGTGCGCGGACGGGTGGTCGACATCTCGCCGTCGGCGGCCGAGGCGCTCGGAATGCTCGACAAGGGCGTCGCCAACGTCCGGCTCGACGTGGTGCAATAGGGCGCTGCGAGCGCATTGCGCTTAACCGGCTGTTAGCGGCTCTCACGCACTATGAGCGTCCGGCAAATTCGGGGCTTCGGGGAGACGGCGCTTGAAGACGATCCAGTATCTCGAAGATCAGGCTGCGCGCGCCGAGCGGCTCGCCAAACGGATCACGGATACGCCGACGATCGAAAAGCTCCTGACCTTCGCCGTCGAACGCCGCCGCGAGATCGAGGTCATTGCGGGCGGCCGGCGCCGCAACTGAGTCCACCGTTCCATGCTCTGATCGCATTCCGCCTCGCTGCACGGCGCGGAACTTCTTCTTTGTCCCGGCGTCATTCCGGCGATGCAATTGGAGGAGGACATCATGGGTTTCGGACGAGGTGCTTTGCTTTGGTTGCTTGGTGTGCCGCTGCCGGTCATCCTGCTGCTGGCGTTGTTCTGGCATCACTGAGCGCGTGACACGAAAAGCGCCGCGGAAGCGGCGCTTTTTTGTTGCCTGCGATGTGTGCCGCGAAGGCGATGCAAGATCAGCTGTGGCTCTCCACGAAATCGCTGAGATAGTCGGGCAGCGTCACACCATCGATGTCGCAGCGCGCCTGGATCTCGCCCGCGACATCGGTCGAAATGTCGTGCATCCAGTGCTCGAGCGTGTTGAACGAGATCACCTTGATCGGATCGTTGAAACAGCCTGCAACCATCTCGTTGATGGCGGTGTCGAGATCGTTGCGTTCGACGCGGATCTCGGTTGCCTCGTCGAGGCGATCGATCACCACGAACAGGGTCTGGTCTGCGCCATAGGGCACGACCGGGGAGGGCACGCCAGCATCAAGCATGTGAGACGCTCACGTCTTGCTGTTGTCTCTTGGCGTCCTGTTAACGGGAAAAATCGGGAGAAGGTTCCTGCCGGGGTTGGCCGGGGCGAAGTCACAGCTTCGTGGTGCGCACTCAGAGAAAATCTCTCAGCCGCGACAGCTCGATGATGTGCTCGGGCGAGAGGATGTCCGTGACCAGCGGCGGCTGTGGCGCCGTGCGAATCTCGTAGAGATGCCTGGATGGCGCGGGTTTTTGCATGAAGGCCGAGATGCAGGCATCGAGCGTGCCTTCGCTGACCTGATAGGGCACGCGGTCCTGAAGGCGCTGATTTCCGAGCGACGGCCATTTCTGCAGCACCGCGGGCGCGGCGAAATCGACCTTTGAATCGCTGACAGATG
Source organism: Bradyrhizobium sp. UFLA06-24 (assembly GCF_054967145.1). Taxonomy (NCBI): domain Bacteria; kingdom Pseudomonadati; phylum Pseudomonadota; class Alphaproteobacteria; order Hyphomicrobiales; family Nitrobacteraceae; genus Bradyrhizobium; species Bradyrhizobium sp. UFLA06-24. The sequence goes on along the minus strand of NZ_JADFUE010000027.1, from coordinate 57,574 downwards.
CGTCCCCCATATCGTCCCCGCCTCACGCAAAAAGAACCCCGGCACGCAAAGGCTCGCGTGCCAGGGCCCATACCCATCGCTGCATCTCAATGCCACGCCTCGACAACGCGGCGGCCGGGAAAAGGTTCCCGGCCGGTCGCGGGCTAACTCGCGGCCGCCGCGATTTTGTGCCCCGGGCTGGCGCCATGGCTGCTCTCGTCGCCGCGTCTGACCTCCGGCGGAATTCCTGCAAAACGCCGCAAGGCTTCCGCCATTTGAACCCGGCCCTGGACGCCCGTGATCACCACGTCGACCATCGTAAACGACGAGTGGAAATGGCCGCGGGCCTTGAGCTGCTCGACCGGGACGCCGGCGGCGGCCATCGCCTCGGCATAGGCGATGCCTTCGTCGCGCAGCGGATCGAACTCGCAGGTGACCACGAAGGCCGGCGGCAGCCTATCGACCTTGCCGCGCAGCGGCGAGACGCGCGGGTCGGTGCGGTCATCGGGCGAGCAGTAGAGGTCCCAGAACCAGTACATCAGCGACCGCGTCAGGAAATAGCCTGATGCGTTGTCGTTGTAGGACGGACGATCGAAGCTGCAGTCGGTCACCGGACAGACCAGGAGCTGGCCCGATATCTCGGGCCCGCCGCGGTCGCGCGCGAGCTGGCAGGTCACGGCAGCGATGTTGCCGCCGGCGCTCCAGCCTGCGACCATCACCGGCCCCTGGATGCCGCCAAGCTCGGCCAGATGCTCCGAGATCCAGCGCGTCGCCGCATAGCCGTCCTCGGCCGCCGCCGGGAAACGATGCTCCGGCGCATGGCGATAGCCGACGCTGACGAACATCATGCCGGTCCGCCGTACCATGTCGCGGCAGAACGGCTCGTCCGACTGCTCGTCGCCGAGCACCCAGCCGCCGCCGTGGAAATAGACCACGACCGGATGCGGCCCCGGCGCCGCCGGTTTGTAGACGCGGTACGGCAGAGGGCCGTCGGCGCCGGGCAGTCGGCCGTCGACGATCTCTCCGATCGGCCGTCCCGCTGGCCGGCTCTTGTTGAACTCATTGACGAAGGCGCGCGCGCCGATCGCTCCCATCGACTCGATCGGCGGCAGGTTCAGCGAGGCCAGCAGATACAGCACCAGCCGCACGTCCGGCTGCAGCCGCACCACCTCGCCGTCATTGCATTGCGCTGCGACCTTGGGGCCCGACAGCTTGAAGCCGAGCATGCCGCGGCTGACCACCTCGTCGCAGATGCTGCGATAGGGACCGACGCCGCCAGTGTAGGGCATCAGGCCCTGCACCTTGCCGGGCACGTTGGCGCCCGTGTACCAGGTGTTGGCGAGCCGGTGCAGCGTCAGCATCGAGCAATCCGCCATGTGCCTGGCCCAGCCTGCCTGCGCCGTTTCGGTCGGCTCGATCGTGGTGAAGCCGGCGTCGCGCAGCGCGACCAGGCGATCCACCACCCAGTCGACATGCTGCTCGATCGACACCGCCATGTTCGACAGCACCGACGGGCTGCCGGGCCCGGTGATCATGAAGAAGTTCGGGAAGCCCTCGACGGTGAGGCCGAGATAGCTCTGCGGCCCCTGCGCCCAGACGTCGCTGAGCGACTTGCCGCCGCGGCCGGTGATCGGATGCACGGCGCGGATCGCGCCGGTCATGGCGTCGAAGCCGGTCGCGAACACGATGACGTCGACATCGAAGTTGCGCTTGCCGGTGCTGATGCCGCTTGCCGTGATCGCCTTGATCGGCTCCTGGCGCAGATTGACCAGCGAGACGTTGGGCCGGTTGTAGGTCGTATAATAATTGGTTTCGAGGCAGGGGCGCTTGGCGCCGAACGGATGATCGTCCGGCATCAACGCAGCCGCGGTCTCGGGATCGTTGACGGCCGCGCGGATTTTTTCGCGGATCAGGTCCTGGACGATCCTGTTGCCGTCGAGGTCGACCGCCTGGTCGGCCCAGAGCTGCGACAGGATGTGGACGAGGTCGCCGGCCGCCCAGGCGCGCTCGAACCGCTCACGACGCTCGGCATCGCTCAATTGCCAGCTCACGGCCGTCTGCTGCGGATAGGGCACGCCGGCCATCGACTGCCGGGCCTGCGCGCGATAGGCCGCGCGATCGCTCTGGAACAGCTCCATGCGATCGGATGGCGCGGGGCCGTTATGCGCAGGCAGGGCGAAATTCGGCGTGCGCTGGAACACGGTCAGATGCGCGGCCTGCTCGGCAATCAGCGGGATCGACTGGATGCCCGACGAGCCGGTTCCGATCACCGCGACGCGCTTTCCCGCGAGATCGACGCCGTCGTGCGGCCAGCGTCCGGTGAAATAGACCTCGCCCTTGAAGTCCTTGACGCCGTCGATCTCCGGCGGCTTGGGCGCGGAGAGACAGCCGGTGGCCATGATGTAATGGCGGCAGGAGACCGGCGCGCCGCTGCTGGTGGTGATGAGCCAGCGCTCGGCTGTCTCATCCCATTTGGCTTCGGTGACCTTGGTGTTGAAGCGGATGTCGCGGCGCAGATCGTAGCGATCCGCGACAAAGCCGAGGTAACGCAGGATTTCCGGCTGGGTCGCGTATTTCTCCGACCAGGTCCAGGCCTTGTCGAGTTCCGGATCGAACGTGTAGCTGTAGTCGATGGTCTGGATGTCGCAGCGGGCGCCCGGATAGCGGTTCCAGTACCAGGTGCCGCCGACGTCGCCGGCTTCTTCGAGCCCGACGGCCGAGAGGCCGGCCTTGCGCAACCGATGGAGCAGATAGAGGCCGGCAAATCCGGCACCGACCACGGCGACGTCGACCTGCTGTGGGGTTCCGCGGTCTTCGGAAGCACGTGTAGCAACCATTGCGTCAGACATCGCATTTCCTCCCGTATGTTTTGTTTTGCCGGCAGGCTATCGCTGCAGGTTCAGCTTGTCATCACGGCAAGTGCAATCTTCGGTGGTCGTTTGCGGCGGCATCGTGGCCGGGTGAATCTTTGCAGCGCTACACGCATTGCGATGCACAATGGCCGTGATTACCCGGGCTAATCATGCCCGATCCGTCTGTGTATGCTTGCGGTTACAAGCCACGCGTACCGGCCCGGCGTCATGACAGAGTTGAGTGAGCGAACCAAAGCCAACATGGACGTCGTCCTGGAGGAGACGTGTCGCCAATTGCCGCATGGCGGCGACCATGACAGCCGCAAGTTCATTGCCGAGCGTCTGATCGAAGCCGCGAAGGCCGGCCACTCCACCCTCGGCGAACTCGGCATCATCGCGCGGCGTGCCCTGGCGGAGATCATTGCCAAAGGCAATTAGCGCGGTGCCGCGGAGCTTGCCTCGCCACGAACCGCAGACGTAATCTGCAGGCAATCCTTCCCGCACCTCGAGATTGCCAAGATGCGGTGGCTGTTTGCGCTTCTCGCGGCCTCTTCATGTCTTTGCTGCACCGGTGCCGCCGTCGCCCAGGCGGTCGGCCAGTTTCCGTTTGCGTTGACGCGCGAAGGCCAGATGCTCGGCGCCGTCAACGGCGAGGTGGCCTCCTTCAAGGGGCTCGCCTATGCAGCGCCGCCCGTCGGCAGCCTGCGCTGGCGTCCGCCGGAGGCCTTGCCCGAGAGTTCGGAGATGAGCACGGCCTACGAGTATGCCGCGCCGTGCCTGCAGCCTTCGCTGCCGGCCGCACGCGAGGATTGCCTCACGCTCAACGTCTTTCGTCCCTTCGGTGTCGACGGGCCGTTGCCGGTGATGGTGTTCATCCACGGCGGCGGCTTTGTCGCGGGCACCGCCAACGATCCGTTGTTCGACGGCGCAAGGCTCGCACAGGCCGGGCTCATCTTGGTCACCTTGAATTACCGCCTGGGCGCGCTCGGCTGGCTCAGGAATCCCGCACTGTCGGACGACGGCTCCGGCAATTTCGGCCTGATGGACCAGATCGCAGCGCTGCGCTGGGTGCACGACAACATCGCGGCCTTCGGCGGCGATGCGAGCAACGTGACGCTGTTCGGCACCGGCGCCGGCGCGACATCGATCGCGCTTCTGATGCTGTGCAGCCAATCACGCGATCTCTTCCAGAAAGCGATCCTGCAATCGATCCCCGGACGCGCGCGACTGCCGTCGTTGCAGGAGGCCGAGGCGACGGGCCGGCAGTTCGTCGCCGCGCTCGGCCGGGCAGCGGATTTGCGCGACGTCGCACCCGCGCGTCTGCTCGCGGCTGAAAAGCGTGTGCTGGAAAAATCTCCGCGCAGCTTTGTGCCTGTTGTGGACGGAAGCCTGGTGACGGAAGATATAGCTGCCGGATTTGCCGCAGGACATGAGAGCCGCATTCCCTTGATCATCGGCTCGAATGACGATGAGACCCGCTTCGATAGCGAGCTTGAGGTCAAGGAGGCGCTGTCGTCATCGGATGAAAGCATCGACGAGCTGCGCAAGACCTATCCTGATGCCGTGAGGCCGTCCGACCTTGCCGCGCGCATCTACACTGACAAGGTTTTCTCCGAGCCGGTACGAATGCTTGTCCGGCTTCATGCCGCAACCGGCGCGCCGACCTTCCGCTATCGCTTTGCCTACGTGCCGGAATCAAGGCGCGCCAATCCCGACGAAGGCCACGGCCGCGAATTGCAGTTCATCTTCGGCGTGGAGGGAGTGCCCGGCGCCGGCATCTTCTCGCGGCGGGATCGCGAGGTCGCAAACAGCTTGCGAGCATACTGGATCAACTTCGCCCGGAGCGGCGATCCCAACGGCGCAGAGCTGCCGCATTGGGACGCGGCCGCGGACCGCGATCATCTGCTGCTGATCGGCAATGATCGCATCGCCAGTGGTGACGACCCCTTTGCGGACCGTCTGGACCGGCTCGGACGCGGGAGCAGGAATTGAGTTGGAGTCAGGCCGCGAGCTCGACGCGCGGCGCCAGCGTCAGGCGTTCTTCCTCCAGATAGTCCATCGCGCCGTCCTTCTCGACGGCATAGAACTGCTGGCCATCCTTCGATCGGTAGGCGGCGCGAACGACGCCGCGGCGGCCCTTGTCACTGTTGACGACGTCCCCCAGCGCAAACTTCTTCATCTCACAACCCGCTTGTCTTCTGGCCGATTGCTTCGGCCACATCAGGATTTTGGGCGGCAAATCGTTAACGACTTGCTAACCATACGGGTTTGCCTATGCTCGCTGCGAAGCGCGCGGGCGGCTGCGCGCGGATGTTGTCCTTGAGACGAGCCAGCACAGATGACGCGATTTCCCACCCTGTTTGTGTCCCATGGCGGCGGCCCCTGGCCCTTCATGGAGGACCGGCGGGTGCAATATGCCAAGACCGCCGCGGAGTTCGCCCGGCTGCCGCAGCTTCTGCCCGCGCGGCCGAAGGCGGTGCTGGTGATCACTGGCCATTGGGAGGCCGATGCTTTCACCGTGTCGACCTCGGCGCATCCGCCGATGGTGTACGATTATTACGGTTTCCCCGAGCATACCTACCACATCAAATATCCGGCGCCGGGCCAGCCCGCGCTCGCAGCAGAAGTGAAGGCGCTGCTCGGGCGCGCCGGGCTCGAGTGCCGCGCGGACGCCAATCAGGGATTTGACCACGGCACCTTCGTGCCGCTCGGCCTGATGTATCCGAACGCCGACATGCCGATCGTGCTGCTGTCGCTGAAGTCGAGCTACGACGCGGCCGAGCACATCAAGGCCGGGCAGGCGATCGCCTCGCTCCGCGACCAGGGCATTCTGATCGTCGGCAGCGGGCTCACCTATCACAACATGCGCGGCTTCGGACGTGCGGAGTCGAAGCCCGTTTCGTACGATTTCGAAGCCTATCTGAACGAGGCGATCAGCAACCCGGACGCGGCGCGCCGCAACGCCATGCTGATCGATTGGGAAAGCGCGCCGAGCGCGCGTCTCGCCCATCCGCGCGAAGATCATCTGCTGCCGTTGATGGTCGCGGCGGGAGCGGCCGGCAACGACGTGGGCAAGCGTGTCTTCGTCGACGAGGTCGCGAGCGTCGCGATGGCATCGTACGTGTTTGGGTGAAGGTGTCGCCGGCGAAGGACGATCGGGTCGCGCGTATCTCCAACCATGCGGCGTCATGACTGCAACCACGTCCGCTGCGAAAGCGCTTCCGGTCTACACTCGACAGCTGGCATTTGGACGAACTTCGAGCAAGGCAGCGTTGGGCCAAATGCAGACGTTAGGCTGGTCGCCAATCAGTGGGATTTCAGATCGCGCCGCTCTTTGAATTTGCGTCCGACCAGGTATCCCACAGATGCGAAGGCCAAAATCGACGGCAATGCAAACACTGCGGAATAGGCAAGCAGTTCGATCAAACTCGGCGGGTGACGGAAGCTTTGCTGAACGCGCGTAAGAGCGAGGAGCCCTATCGCGGCGGCATAGCTGAGAAGGACGCACAGAAACCATCGTCCCACAAGCCGCCCAACTGCTGCGCCAACAATCAGGGCAGGAATAAAGGAGAGTAAGCCTACGGTACCCCATAAGTAGATTAGGTCTCTAAACAATCGAATATCCCACACCGGAAACCTCCGCGACTCCTACCGCGAACAATGAGCTACTGCGCTGCGTAGCCGTGCGTCCGGTTAAAAGCTGCCATCCGGACGCGGAAACCCTCGCCCCTTCGGAGGTGCTTGTTCGACACAGGTCTTCGCCCGTGCGACAATTTCCTTCGGTGATAGCTCATTGAGAATTCGATCACGTTCCTTTCCAAAGATGAAAGCAAGCTCCATCAGACGTTCACGCTTACCTTCAGGCTCACGTGTGTCCAACCTTCGGAAAGTCGCAGAGGCATTCTGATGATTGATCTCGGCGTCATTGGCTTTTTGTCGTAGCGCAGGGTCAGTCGGGACTTTGCCTGTTTCCATAAGCTTGTCCGCGACAAAAATAGTCGCCGCACAGGTGAGATGGGCGTCCTCCTGGGGAGAACAGGCGCCCAGATATAAGCTCGCAGCAACAAGTTGAGCCAATACTGCGGTTTTGCAGAGAGGTTTCACGGCAAACCTGGGTTCGGAGCGGGTGACAAATGGCCTCAGACGCGCAAGTCCACTTGTCGGTTGCAGAGGAGCGCTCCGTCAACCGAGATCACAGTGAATGCTCAATTTTCCCTAACAGAGGAAGTCCGCTCCGGGTCAAAAGCGACCGTAGAGGCCGTTACGACCTCCCGTCAGTTCCACCATCCATAGCCGGCATCAGGATGACCTCGGCTTATTCGGCCAAAAGGGGTCAGGGGCCGTCGTTACGGTGGTGCTTGGGGCAATTGCGGCATCGTGGCCAAGAGCGTCGGTCTGTTGGAGAGCGCAGACCACCAATGACTGAGCCTGATGTGCTTCTGAAGAAGGGACAGTCCTTCGGGGGCCAACACGAAGTAGCCAATCATCGGTGCGAGGTGGACGTCGGCTAACGACAAGTCCTTACCGGTCAGGTATTGCCCCTGGCCGGCTGTGGCCTCCAGAGCCGCAAGTACCTTGGTCGCTGCTTCGAGGCCCTGCTTGACCTCGCTCTCGTCGACCGGTCGTCGCAGGGCAGGCCTGAAAACCTTGTGCGAAAAGACCTGTCTTACCAGAGGCCAATAGGCGTAGCTGTCCACGATCGAGATGACCTGATTGCAGCGCGCTCGTTCTCTTGGCTCGGTCGGCTGAAGCTTCGGACCATCAAAGGCCTCATCCACGTATCGCGTGATCGCGCTGGTCTCGTAAACGGCGAAGGCGTCGTGAACCAGCGCGGGCACGCGCTTGAATGGGTGAATGGCAAGGTAGCTGGCGGGCGTGTTTTCGGAGAACGGATCGACTTCCGTCCAGGTGTAGGTCACGCCCTTTTCATGGAGAGCCAGCCGGGCAATCCAGGAGTACACGCTGTAACGATAGCCATGCAATGCAACCGTCATTTGCCCGTCGCCTCATCAGGTGGTGACGAGAGTCTGCCGGCTTTTTTCGAATCTGCAAGAACAGGAGAGGGTCAGCTTCACCCGTATCGCAGCTTCATCAGCAGAATGCCGCCGGCGAGCAGCATGGTGACGGCGTTCGAGGCAATCAGCGGGCCGTCGCCCGAGAGCAGGCCGTAGATGAGCCAGAGCGCGAGGCCCAGCACCATGACCAGGAACATGCCGAGCGAGATGTCTCCGGTGGAGCGCGTCTTCCACACTTTGATGGCTTGCGGCGCGTAGGCCACGGTGGTGCAGGTGGCGGCGGCAAAGCCGATCAGCTTGATCACGAAGGGTTCCATGGCCGCTCTATAGCATGGATTCGATCGAGGTCATGTCTTAGGCGCGGCGGGATGCCGTCAGGCCGCGGTAGAGCGCGGCGTACTCGCCGGCGCGATTGCGCCAGGACACGTCGATCGCAAGGCCGCTTCTTTGCAGCCGTCGCCAGGCCGCCTTGTCATGGAAGACAGCATTCGCCTTGCGCAGGCTGCCGGCGAGGGCATCTGCCGTGACAGGGGCGAACTTGAAGCCGGTGGCCTCACGTCCGGCTTCGCCGACATCGACGATGGTGTCCTCGAGGCCGCCGACGCGGGAGACGATGGGAATCGCGCCATAGCGCAGGGCGCAGAGCTGGGTCAGCCCGCACGGCTCGAACCGGGAGGGCACGAGCAGCGCGTCGGAGCCGGCCTGGATCAGATGCGCCAGCACTTCGTCATAGCCGATCATGACGCCGATCCGGCCCGGGTTGGCGCGCGCGGCGGCCTGATAGCGGTCCTGGAGATCGCGGTCGCCGCTACCGAGCAATGCAAGCTGCATGCCCTGGTCCAGAATCGTCGGGATCGCTTCGAGCAGGAGGTCGAGCCCCTTCTGCCAGGACAGCCGGCTGATGACGCCAAGCAGCGGCGCTTCGTCGGAGGAATCGAGATTGAACTGTTGCTGCAGCACCGCCTTGTTCGCGGCCCGGAACGCCAGGTCTTCGCTGCTGAAGCGGTAGGCGATGTGTGGATCGGTCTGCGGATTCCACACCTCGACGTCGATGCCATTGAGGATGCCGCTCAGCACACTCGAGCGCTCGCGCAGCAGGCCGCCGAGCCCCATGCCGCCTTCGTCGCTCTGGATCTCATGCGCGTAGGTCGGCGACACCGTGGTGATGCGATCTGCGAGCTGCAGGCCGGCTTTCAGGAAACTGATGCCGCCGAAATATTCGAGGCCGTGGACGTCGAACGTGGCGTGGCTGGGCAGGCCGATCGCGCTCGCCAGCGAACGGTCGAACTTGCCCTGATAGGCCATGTTGTGAATGGTCATGACCGTGCCCGGTCGCGGTTCGCCGTCGTAGTGCAGATAGGCCGGCGCGAGTCCGCCCTGCCAGTCGTGGGCATGCACCACGTCAGGCACGAAAGCCGGGACCAGACCGCGGCCGATGTCCGCCGCCACGCGCGACAGTGCCGCGAAGCGCACGCCATTGTCCGGCCAGTCGACGCCCTCGGCGGTGACGTAGGGATTGCCGGGCCGCGCATAGAGATGCGGCACGTCGAGCACGAACAGGTGGAGCCCGTCATGGGAGCCGGCGAGCAGGCGGCCGGGGCCGCCGAAATAGTCCGGCCAGCTCCGGAGCTCGGCCGCACCCGCGAGCCGCCGCATCACCTCGGGATAGCCAGGCATCAATGTACGCATCTCGACGCCGTGCGCCTTCAGCGCAATCGGCAGCGCACCGGCGACGTCAGCGAGGCCGCCGGTCTTGATGATGGGGTAGACTTCAGAAGCGACCGCGAGGACGCGAACAGGCGTCATGTATTGAGCCTGTCGAGCATGGGCTGGGTGATCAGCGAGATCCCCTGCTCGGTGGTGCGGAAGCGCTTGGCGTCGAACTCGGGATCCTCGCCGACGACCAGCCCCTCGGGGATCTCGACGCCGCGGTCGATCACGACGTTCTTCAAGCGCGCGCCGCGTCCGACATTGACGTAAGGCATGATCACTGCGTTCTCGACATTGGCATAGGAGTTGATGCGCACGCCGGTGAACAGCAGCGAGCGGCGCAGCGACGCGCCGGAGATGATGCAGCCGCCCGAGACCAGAGAGCTCACGGCCTGGCCGCGCCGGCTCTCCTCGTCGTGGACGAATTTGGCGGGCGGCGTGATCTCCGCATAGGACCAGATCGGCCAGGCCCGGTCGAACAGATCGAGCTCCGGTACCACGTCGGTGAGGTCGATATTGGCCGCCCAATAGGCGTCCACCGTGCCGGCATCGCGCCAGTAGGCGCGGGGATCGTTGCCGGAGCGGACGCATGAGGTCGAGAACTGATGCGCGATGGCGCGACCGTTCTTGACGATGTAGGGGATGATGTCCTTGCCGAAATCGTGGTTGGAATTGGGATCCTCGGCGTCGCGCTTGAGCTCGTCGAACAGGAATTTCGCGTTGAACACGTAGATGCCCATGCTGGCGAGCGAGACGTCGGGCTTGCCCGGCATCGGCGGCGGATCCTTGGGCTTCTCGAGGAATTGCTTGATCCAGCCGTTCTCGTCGACATGCATGATGCCGAAGCCGGAAGACTCCTGGCGCGGCATTTCGAGGCAGCCGACCGTGACGTCGGCGCCGCTGTCGACGTGCTGGCGCAGCATCACCTCGTAGTCCATCTTGTAGATGTGGTCGCCCGCGAGCACCACGATGAAGCGGCAGGCGTGCGACTCGATGATGTCGATGTTCTGGTAGATGGCATCCGCCGTGCCGACATACCACATGTTCTCCGAGACGCGCTGGCTCGCAGGCAGGATATCGAAGCTCTCGTTGCGTTCGGGGCGGAAGAAGTTCCAGCCCATCTGCAGATGCCGGATCAGGCTGTGCGCCTTGTACTGGGTGGCGACCGCGATGCGGCGGATGCCGGAGTTCACCGCGTTGGACAGTGCGAAATCGATGATGCGGGATTTGCCGCCGAAATAGACCGCGGGCTTGGCGCGCCGGTCGGTCAGCTCCAGCAGCCGGCTGCCGCGTCCGCCGGCCAGGACAAATGCCAAGGCCTGGCGGGCAAGCGGCTCATTTCCGGCGGCACTCATGTCATCCTCCCCTTGTCTGGCGCAAGCCAATTTCGGCGTAAACCAAGGCCTTCGCGAAGTGCCTTCCGGCCGCGCACCATTGGAACCGATAGTAACGGTACGAATAGGTAATCGGGAAGATGCTTGTTGGTTGCGAACGGATGGGAAGCTTAACGTTTTGCCGCGCCGCGCAGGGCCTCTCGCACCGTCGTCCTGACGTCACATCGCTGTGGCGGGACGTCCTCCGCCGATCACAATTGAGGCATGCGGGACGTCTTGTGCGTTGCACGCTCATCCCGGGCTTTGACATGGCGCAAGGATGCCCGATCATACGCCTGCGATGCTCTTCCGAACGAAACGTCAGACAGGGAGTAAGACGATGAGTATCTGGAAAACGGCAATTGCCTGCTCGCTGACGGTCGGTGTCATGGCCGGCCAGATCGGGCAGGCGGCAGCGGCGCCGATGCCGACCAATGTCGCGACCATGAAGGCTGCGGCCGGCGACGACGTCACGCAGGTGCATTGGCGCGGTGGCGGTTGGGGATGGGGGCTGGGCGGCTTCGCGGCCGGCGCCATCATCGGCAGCGCTATCGCCGGCGCGCCGTACGGCTATTATGGTGGGGGACCGTATTACGGCTACGGCTATCCGGGTTACGGCTATGGCTATGCGCCGGCCTATTACGGTTACGGCTACGGGCCCGTCTACCCTCGCTACTACCGGCCCTATCGTCCGTATTACGGCTATCGCTACGGCTATTACAGGCCGTACTACCGTCACTACTATCGCCGCTATTGGTGAACGCGAAGGCGGGCGAGGTCGTGATCGCGCGTCCGCGGGATTGCGGCCACGCATACGGTTTTCGCAAACGGGCTCGGGCTTAGCAGCGCACCACCATGGCGCGTCGAACACGGGTCGACGCGCTAACGGTGATGTACGGCGTCCGCGGCCTGAGGCCTCACAAGGCTCTCAAGCGTCCGTGAAGTGCACGGCGCCTATTCCAGCCCAATCGGCTTCGTCGACAGTTTCGTTCTGCATTTCCTACTGAGAACGACAGCCCCATTGCTATTTTGCGCTGCTCACTTGCGCCGCATCCTGCGCCCTCAAAGATCATCCCGACGACCACATCGGGAGACCGGCCATGGGCCTGCAAGAAACAAAAATCGAATCGCTTCCCTTCGTCACCGCTGCTCGCGCCTGTCTCGGGCAAACCGCGCACCTACGCCTTCGATCCGCCGCCGGGCGAACCCAAGAGCACCTCGCTGCCGGAGCCGCATCGGGTGCCGATCTTCGATGCGCGATTGATCGCGAGCAATCTCTCGCTCGATCGCGAGGGATTTGCGCTGGTGCGCCACCCGAGCCAGGTGAAGGATTTCTACAACGACGAGGAAATCCGCAGCGTCTATTATCCTGCCGTCGAAGCGTTCCTGCGCGCGACCTTGAAGGCCGATCGCGTTGTCATCTTCGACCACACCGTGCGCAAGCGCGTGGAGGGGGCTCCTGACATTCGCGGCGGAGGGCCGCGTCAGCCGGCAACGCGCGTGCATGTCGACCAGACCGTTGCCTCCGGCGCCAACCGCGTGCGCGAGCATCTGCCTGACGAGGCCGATGAACTGCTCAAGGGCCGCGTGCAGGTCATCAACCTCTGGCGGCCGATCCGCGGTCCGTTGCAGGACTCGCCCCTCGCGATGGCCGACGGCACGACCGTCGCGCCGGAGGATCTCGTCGCCTCCGACCTGATCTATCCCAATCGTCGCGGCGAGACCTATTCGGTGAGATACAATTCTGCTCACCGCTGGTTCTATTTTCCGGAGATGACGCCGGACGAGGCGCTGCTGCTGAAATGCTACGACTCGGCAACCGACGGCCGCACGCGCTTCGGGCCGCACACCGCCTTCGTCGATCCGACCACGCCCGCCGATGCGCCGCCGCGTGAAAGCATCGAGGTCCGCACACTGGTTTTTCACAAACAGTAACAATGTGTGATGGCACTGCCGTGCATCGCGCGGCAGCGTTATGGGAACCCAAGGGAACAAAGCAACGTTTGTAGCGCCGGGCGGGGCCAACCCGGAGCGTGCCGTGCGAGCGCAAACGATGCTATTCTCGTGCCTTGCAACGTTGTCCCTTTCATTTGTGTCCGGTGCCCAAGCAGAGAGTGGACTCGCCTCCTATTACGGTTACGGAAAAGCCGGCAAAGGCGGCGAGATGACGTGCGCCCACCGGACGCGTCCGTTCGGCAGTGTGCTCAAAGTGTCCTATGGCGGACGCTCGATCCAATGCCGCGTCAATGATCGCGGTCCCTTCATCCGCGGCCGCATCGTCGATCTGTCGGTGCCCGCCGCCCGCGCGCTCGGGATGATGAGCGCCGGCGTGGTGCGGGTCTCGGTGGAATAGCGCTCGCCTCGCGCTATAGTGCCGCTCAAAGAGAGGGCACCATGGCCAGGATCAGGGTCGGACTCGTCGGCTGCGGCTTCGTGTCGGAACTGCACATGTATGCGTTCCGGCGCGTCTACGGCGTGGACGTCGAGGTTGCGGCCGTTGCGGCGCGCGGCGAGCACGTGGTCGAATTCGCCGCCCGCCATGGCATTCCGCGCGTCTATCGCAGCTTCGCCGAACTGATCGGAGACGGTGCGCTTGATGTTGTCGACATCTGCACCCCGCCCAATCTCCATGCCGGGATGATCGTCGCCAGCATGCAGGCCGGCAAGCACGTCATCTGCGAAAAGCCCTTTGCCGGCTATTTCGGCCGTGGCGGCGACAGGCAGCCGATCGGCAAGCACGTGCCGAAGGCGCTGATGTACGAGCGCCTGCTCGAGGAGATGGACGCCACCCGCGCCGCGATCGAGCGCACCGGAAAACTCTTCATGTATGCCGAGGACTGGATCTACGCGCCCGCGGTGACCAAGATCGCCGAGATCCTCAAGGCGACGAAAGACAAGGTCCTGTTCATGAAGGGCGAGGAGAGCCATTCCGGCTCGCACGCGGCGCACGCCGCGCAATGGGCGATGACCGGCGGGGGCTCGTTGATCCGGATGGGGTGCCATCCGCTCTCGGCCGTGCTCTATCTCAAGCAGGTCGAGGCGCGCGCGCGAGGGGAGAAAATCCATGTCGCCAGCGTCACCGGCGATGTCGGCAACGTCACCGCCAGCCTCAAGCCGGAAGAGCGCAGCTACATCAAGGCCAATCCTGTCGATGTCGAGGACTGGGGCACGCTGACCGCGACCTTCTCCGACGGCACCAAGGCTACCGTGTTCTCCGGCGACATGATCATGGGCGGCGTGCGCAATCTGATCGAGACCTACACTTCGGGCGGCTCGCTGTTCGCCAACATCACGCCGAACAATCATCTGATGAGCTACCAGACCTCCGAGGACAAGCTCGCCTCGGTCTACATCACCGAAAAGGTCGATCGCAAAACCGGCTGGCAATATGTCTGCCTCGAGGAGGAGTGGACGCGCGGCTATCTCCAGGAGATCCAGGATTTCATGGAGTGCGCCGCCACCGGACGCCAGCCGCTATCAGACCTTGCACTCGCCTACGAGACGATCAAGGTGAACTATGCCGGCTATTGGGCGGCGGAGGAGGGACGGCGGGTGGTGCTGTAGGCGAGATCGCCACCGCGGGGAGAAGCGAAGGATCGCGCCTCACGCCCCGTAGGTCGATCCCTTCGGCAGCGGGAACACCGGGTCCTGCGTGCGGATGTTGGTCGGCCACACCACGGAGATATGCTCGCCCGCGTTCTGCATCACCACAGGCGTCGAGCGTTCGTTCTGGCCGGAGAGCGGCGTACCCGGCGGGAAAAACTTCACACCGTAGCCTTGAATGGTGCCGCCCGCGGGAATGTCGACGTCCAGCGCGGCCTTGCGAATGGCGTCCGGCTCGAAGCTGCCGTATTTCTCCCTGGCCACCGGCAGCACGTTGTTGAGCAGCACCCAGGTCTGGTTGAAGCCCATCGAGCAGTGCGGCGGCACGTCGGTGGCGCCGGTCTTGGCCTTGTAGCGCGTGACCATCGCGTTGATCAGATCGCCCATCCCCGGCGCGAGCTTCGACGGATCGAGCAACTGCGCCGGCACCGGATCGATGTTGCAGAAATTGTCGATGTCGGCGCCGAAGGTCGCGCGCAGCTTGTCGAGCTGGCTGTAGCCGGCGCCGGCGCCGAACAGCATCTTGAACCGCAGGCCGCTCTCGCGCGCCTGGCGCAGGAACAGGGTGATGTCGGGGTTGTAGCCGGCATGCGAGATCACGTCGGCCTTGGCGCGCTTGAGCTTGGTCACGAGCACCGAAAGATCGGGAGCCGACGCCGAATAGCCCTCCTTCAGCACGATCTGAAGACCAGCTTCCTTGGCATAGGCCTCGTCGGCCGCAGCGACGCCGACGCCATAGGGCCCGTCCTCGTGGATCAGCGCGACCTTGACGTCCTTGGGCTCCATGCCGAGCTTGGCCTTGGCGTGCTCGGTGAGGAAGCCGGCGAACGCCTGGCCGTATTGGTCCGAGTGGATCTGCGCGCGAAACACATATTGCAGGTTCTTGTCCTTGAACACGGCGGTCGACACCGCAGTGGTGATCCAGAGGATCTTCTTCTGCTGCTCGACCTTCGCCGCCATCGGCACCGCATGCGCGCTGGAATAGACGCCGTTGATGATGTCGATCTTCTCCTGGCTGATCAGCCGCTCGGCCTCGTTGATGGCGACGTCGGCCTTGCTCTGGGAGTCCGCGGAGACAGGCACGATCTTGGTCTTGCCGCCAATGCCGCCCTTCTCGTTGACGAGATCAATGGCGATCTGCGCACCGACCGAGGAGGCGACCGAGCCGCCCGCGGCGAACGGTCCGGTGAGATCGTAGATCAGGCCGATGCGCAAATTCTCGGCTTGCGCCTGGGCCCGGGTCCAATCGAGGCTGAGTGTGGCGGCGGCAGCCGCCGTACCCTTCAGCAGCTGCCTGCGTGAAGTCGGCATCCTATCCTCCCTCCGATCAGTCGTTTGCGACTGGCGCTATTTTTTCGGAGAGTATTTGGAGCCCGTGCATGAAAGTCAACATGCGCCGCACCAGGAGGACGCGCCGCCAACTATGATCGCGCCGCATTTTTCCCTGAGTCTCATTCTTTTTGCGCCGCGCCGATGGGCCAACCGGCATTCGGCTTGTGCGCATCGGAGGCCGCATGTCATCCTACCGGGGCAAATTGCACGGGAAGGCCAATTCCCGGCTTGGCCATTGCGCCGCGTCAAGGGTGGAACACAAGAGCTCAGGAGAAGAGATATGGTGTGGACGCTTCGTTTTGCGGGGCTGGCTTGCGTCGGCCTGTTGCTGTCCTCGGTCAGTGCCTTGGCTGGGCCGAAGGTCGTGTCCGGCCCGGGCGCCGATCCCGCATGCTTCAAGCCCTGGTCGTCCCAAACCAAGTTCTTCCAGTGGCCGAAGAAGACTGGCCCCTACAAGATCGCGCTCGTCAACGGCTTCGTCGGCAACACCTGGCGCATTCAGATGGTGAAGACCGCCAAGGCCTTCGCCGCGCAGCCGGGCATCAAGGAGAACATCAAGGAGTTCAAGGTCGTCTCGACCGGCACCGATGTTGCAGCGCAACTCGGCGCGATGGAGGACTTCATCAATCAGGGTTTTGACGCCATCGTCACCATCGCTGTGGCGCCTGACGGCTTCGACCGCATCATCCGCCTCGCCGACAAGAACAACGTCGTCGTAGTCCCCTTCGACAACGTCCTCGACACCGACAAGGTGATGATGGTCAACGAGGACCAGAAGGAAATGGGTCGCATGTCGGCGAAGTGGCTCATCGATGAAGGCGGCAAGAAGAGCGGTGACGTCCTCGAGGTCCGCGGCCTGCCGGGCAATTCGGTCGACCGCGACCGCCATCTCGGCTTCCGCGAGGTCATGGAAGCGCCGGGCAACAGCTTCAAGATCACCGAAGTGGTGGGCAATTGGGACACCGGCACCTCTCAGAAGGTGACGGCGGACGCGCTCGCCGTGCACGGCCATTTCGACGGCATCTTCACGCAGGGCGGCTCCGACGGCACGGTCCAGGCCTTGATGGCGGCCAAGCACCCCTTCGTGCCGATGTCGGGCGAGGGCGAGAACGAGTATCGCAAGCAGATCGCCGACCACGCCAAGGACGGGCTGAAGGGGATGTCTTACGGCCAGTCGCCGGCGCTGGTCGCGATCGCCACCAAGGCGGCGATCTCGGCGCTGCAGGGCAACGTGATGCCGCAGCTGATCTCGATCCCGATTCCGGTTGCGACCTACAAGGACCTCAAGCCCGGTGTGAACTACTGGCCGGACCTCAATGCCAACTTCTTCGCGCCGAACCAGTTCACGCCCTGCGGCGTCAACTTCACGGCGCCGGAGATCATGTCGCAGAGCGAAAAGAACACGCAGTGAGGATGCTACGATTGCGGCCCGGCTCTCGCCGGGCCGCCGCTGCGTGAGCCCCGCCATGTCGGATGCTGCCCTGACCCAACCTGCCTTTCTCACGCTATCGGGAATCTCCAAGCGCTACGCGGGTGTGCGCGCGCTCGAAGGCGTCGACTTCGCCTGCGAGCGCGGCAAGATCCATGCGGTACTGGGCGAGAACGGCGCCGGCAAGTCGACGCTGATCAAGATCATCGCCGGCGTCGTCCAGCCCGATAGCGGCACCATGCGGCTCGGCGGAAGCGAGGTGAGCTTCGCGACGCCGTCTGCGGCTAATGCAGCCGGCGTCGTCTGCATCTTCCAGGAGCTGTCGCTGATGCCAGACCTCTCGGTCGCGGACAACATCTCGATCGCATCGCCGCCGCGACGCTTCGGCCTGATCGACGCGCGGGCGCAGCGCCGCCGCGCCGAACAGTTGCTGGCCGAGATCGGCTGCGAGGACGTCAATCCGTTGATGCGCGTGCGCGACCTGCCGCTGTCGCGCCGCCAGGTGGTGGAGATCGCCAAGGCGCTCGGCAAGAAGCCGCAGCTGCTGATCCTCGACGAAGCCACATCCGCGCTCACCAGTGCCGACGTCGAGAAGGTGTACGCGATGCTGGCGCGGCTCAAGGCCGAGGGCGTTGCCATTCTCTACATCTCGCACCGCATGCACGAGGTCGAGGCGCTGGCCGACCGCGCCTCCGTGTTCCGCAACGGACGCCATATCGAGACCTTCGACAAGGGCCGGCGCTCGACCGCCGATATCGTTCAGCTCATGATCGGGCGCGACATCGCGGCCCAGTATCCGCCCAAGCCCGCGCGCGCATCGCCGAAACCCATGCTCGATATCGAGAACCTGAGCTGGGACAGGCGCCTCGATCGCATCTCGCTCCGCGTCGGCACCGGCGAGATCGTCGGCCTCGGCGGGCTCGACGGCCAGGGCCAGAAGTCCCTGCTGCTGGCGCTGTTCGGCGTGCTGCGCGGTGTCTCCGGGCAGGTCACCGTCGAGGGCCGCGAGGTACGGCCGGGTTCTCCGGCTGCGGCGAAGTCGGTCGGCATCGCGCTGGTGCCGGAGGATCGCAAGACCGAAGGCCTGATGCTGCCAATGTCGATTGCGGACAATCTGGTGATCGCCTCGCTGGATGCGATCTCGAGGGGGCCTCTGGTCGACCGCGCGCGCGAGAGCGAGGCCATCAAGCGTGCCATCGACCGGCTGCAGATCAAGATCGGCGCCCCCGGCGATGCGGTCTCCACGCTCTCCGGCGGCAACCAGCAGAAGGTCGTGCTCGCCAAGTGGCTGATGACCGATCCGCGGATCATCCTGCTCAACGATCCCACACGCGGCATCGACGTCGGCACCAAGCAGGAGCTCTATCGGCTGATGCGCGAGCTCGCCGATCAGGGCGCCGCCATCCTGTTCTATTCGACCGATTATGACGAGCTCATCGGCTGCTGCGACCGGGTGGCGATCATGTATGACGGGCGCATCGTGCGCGAACTCCAGGGTGACGAGCTCACCGAGACCAACATCATCGCGAGCGCGCTGAACATCGAGGCGGCGACGCCGGACGTTCCCGGAGCCGCCCATGCTTGACGACATCGCCATCAGGCTTCGGCAGAACATCGGCATCGTCACCGCCGTTCTGCTGTTTTCAATTCTCTACCTGCTCTACAATCTAGCCCACCCCAGGGGCTTCTCGTCGGCGGTTCTGGTGCAGAACGGGGACGAGATCTTCGCGCTCGCGATGCTGGCGATGGCCCAGACCGTGCCGGTGCTGGCGTCGGGCCTCGATCTCTCCGTGGGCGCCGTCATGACGATGGTGGGATGCTTCGCAAGCTATCTGCTCATGGGTGCGGCGGACGGCACGGCGCTGCATCTCGACATCTTCGGCCTGCAGCTCAGCCTCGGCACTTTTCCCGGCGGGGTGAGCGGCATCCTGCTTGGGATCGTCGTGTGCCTCGCGACCGGCGCGCTGGCCGGCTTCATCAACGGCTGCATCGTCGTCTACGGGCGCATCCAGCCGATCATCGCGACGCTTGCGACGGGCGCGGTCTATATCGGCATCGCACTGTTCCTGCGGCCGACGCCGGGTGGCAAGATCGACGAGGATCTCAATTGGGCGATGACCAATTCGCTCGGGGATTTCGCCGCGACCGTCCACATCTTCGATGACGGCGCCGCGAGCTGGTTTGCGCCGGTAGCCTGGATCCCGGTGCCGTTCGTGCTGCTGATCCTGATCGCGCTCTTGGTCTGGGTGCCGTTTCGTCGCTCCGTGCTCGGCCGCGCCGTCTATGCGGTCGGCTCGGCCGAGGGCGCCGCCTACATGTCCGGCCTGCCCATCGACCGCGCCAAGATTGCGGCCTTTACGCTCGCCGGCTTCTTTGCCGGCTGTGGCGGCCTGTTTCTCGCCATCCAGACATCATCAGGCAATGCCGATATCCCGCAGGCCGGCGCCTATACGCTCAACTCGATCGCGTCCGTCGTCATCGGCGGAACATCGCTGCTCGGGGGCACCGGTAGCGCGATCGGCTCGATTTTCGGCGCCATGGTGCTGCGCGTCATCTCGTTCTTCTTCCGCATCTTCGACATCGCGCCACTGTTGCAGCCGCTGTTCGAGGGCCTGATCCTGCTCGCGGCGGTCAGCATCGGCGCGCTCGGCGTCCTGCGCGTCAAGAATACGCTGGAGCTGTTTCGATGAGTTCGGCCTCCCTCAGTCTCTCGCGCGACGACCGCCCGATCCTGATCGCGGCCCTGTTCATCCTCGTCATCCTCGTTGCCGGCACGGTCTACACCTTTGCCCGCTTCGGCAGTGCGCCGCTGTTATCGCCGACCTATCTGTTGCAGCAGCTTCAGATCGGCGCCTTCCTCGGCATCGTCTCCGCCGGGATGATGATGGTGATCCTGATAGCCCAGATCGACCTGTCGGTGCCCTGGACGCTCGCCGCGGCCGCGATGATGGCGACGTCGGTCGGCGGACCGCTCGCCATTCCGGTCGGGCTCGGGGTTGGGCTGCTGGTCGGTCTCATCAACGGCATCGGGGTTGCTTACTTGCGCGTGCCTTCGATGATCTTCACCTTGGGCGTCAACGCGGTGATGCGCGGCCTGATGGTCGCGCACACCGGCGGCTATGCCCCGCAGACCGCCGCGACCGATTTGATGCGAATGCTGGCCGGCGACCGCACGCTCGGCATCCCCAATGCCTTGTTCGTCTGGGCGGCCGTGTCCGTGCTGGTCACCATCATGCTCCAGCGCACGGCGCTCGGCCGTTACGTCTATGCCATCGGCAACAAGGAGGCGGCCGCGTATCTCGCCGGCGTCGACACCCGTCGCATCACCGTGGTCTGCTTCGTCTTGTGCGGCGTTGCTGCTGCGCTCGCCGGCGTCCTGCTCGCAGGCTATTCCACCAAGGCCTATCAGGGCATGGGCGATGCCTATCTGCTGCCGTCGATCGCGGCGGTGGTGATCGGCGGCACCAACATCCTCGGCGGCCGGGGCCGCTATCTCGGCACGCTGATCGGCGTCGTGCTGATCGTGCTGCTCAACAGCGTGTTGTCGATCATGGACATGCCCGAGGCCGGCCGCCAGGTGATCTACGGCCTCGTCATCATCTTCATGCTGCTGGTGTACGGGCGCGGCGAGCGGGTCACGAGTTAGGACGTCGGCTCGTCACCCCGAAGTCACGGTCCGTTCGCTGCCCTCCGCGCTCTGGTCCCGACTCTGCCGCTTTCCAGATGTAATTGAGGCTGCCAAATCTTGCCGACAAGGCCTTCAGAGGGCGTCACGAGGCAAGCGCTGTCGCATCTCTGGAGTGCCAAGTGAAATTCGCTGGAAGCCCGACCCTGATATCTTTGATTGTGATTGCAAATTCCTTCCTGATGTCGCCGGAAGCTTTAGCCCAGTCCCAGCCGGACGATGAGATGTTCGATCCAGTTGAAGTCATTAATGGAACGCAGATTTCGCCTGAGGCCTGCAAAGAGATGGAGGCCCGGCAAACCGCGGTCTGGGTCAGCGTGGAGAGCGAAGGATATTGCCTTAGATATTACGCCGCAGGATTGAAGGCTGACGGACCAAATCCGCTGGCCGTAGCCTGGATGCCGGGTGACGTGCTGGGCGGGCCCAAAGGCGTGCGCCATCAGGCAGGACTCGGTGTTGCAGCGATGATCGAACAATCGCAAGAGCAATTCAGCCGATACGGCGTGCCGTTCATTTTCCTGGGCAGGCCGGGCACGTATGGAAGTGCGGGAAAGCATTACGACATCAGGCACACGCCATTGGAAGCCAAGCTGATGGCATCTGCGATCGATACCTTGAAGTCGCGCTATCACATCAGCCGCTGGGTGCTTGGAGGGCATAGCGGTGGTGGGACGCTCGCGGCAGAGTTCCTTGCTCAGCGCAGGGATCTTCAGTGTGTCGTTCTCTCTTCTCCAGCCGCAGCGTATCGCGCGCGCTTGAAGGCGAGGGGATGGGTCAGCCGTTTGAAGACCGAAGTCTTTTTTGACCCTTATGATTCCTTGAATCAGATACCGGATCAACCTGCGCGCAGGATATTCTTGATCTCAGACCCGCGTGATTCCAACATCCCGTTTCCAACGCAGGAACTGTATTTCAACGGTCTGAAATTGCATGG
The DNA here is from genome assembly GCF_054967145.1 of Bradyrhizobium sp. UFLA06-24. NCBI lineage: Bacteria > Pseudomonadati > Pseudomonadota > Alphaproteobacteria > Hyphomicrobiales > Nitrobacteraceae > Bradyrhizobium > Bradyrhizobium sp. UFLA06-24. The sequence continues at coordinate 35,662 of NZ_JADFUE010000027.1, read as the reverse complement.
ACATGCTGCCTGGCTGGTCCCGCTCAGGAAGGCCCGAGGTCCAACGTATCATAGTCTCGTTGATCTTGGCCAAGCAGCGGAAGGAATGTGCGCGAGCGGGATGGCGACTGACGTCATGCTGCAAACCTTGCGCGCGATGCCGATGCAGTCGGACCGCATATCGAACTAACCGGATGCTGTGGCGGGCCTGCGGCTGCCCTTGAGCATGTTGCTCGAGTCGACATCGGCGTCGGTTCGCGACGGAGCTACACCGCCGCCCTTGTGTTGAGATAGATCGAATACAGCGAGGTCTGGCCGCAGATGTAGAGGCGGTTGCGACGTGGGCCGCCGAAGCAGACATTGGCGACGATCTCGCCGATCGGGACGGTGCCGAGATACGTCCCATCGGGCGCGTAGCAGAACACGCTGCGGCCCGCCGACGTCCAGATGTTACCGTGGATGTCGACGCGGAAGCCGTCATAGAGCCCGTCGGGGCAGGTGGCAAACAGCGAGGCTTCCCCGAGTGTCTGTCCCTTGACGTCGTAGGACCAGATCGTCGGCGGCAGTCCGCGGACATGCGTCGCGCCGGTGTCGGCGACGTAGAGCCTGGTTTCGTCAGGCGAGAAGGCGAGGCCATTGGGCTGCACCCGGTCGGACACGACGCGGGTGATGGCGCCGGTAGCGCCGTCGATCCGGTAGACGTTGGAGGCGCCGATCTCGGACGGGCTTTGCTGCCCCTCATAGTCGCTGTCGATGCCGTAGGTCGGATCCGAGAACCAGATCGAATTGTCCGATTTGACCACGACGTCGTTCGGTGAATTCAGCCGACGGCCTTCGAACGCGTCCGCCAGCACGGTGACCGAGCCGTCATGCTCGGTGCGGGTGACGCGCCGCATGAAATGTTCGCAACTGACCAGCCGCCCCTGGCGGTCGGTGGTGTTGCCGTTGGAGTTGAAGCTCGGCGAGCGGAACACCGACACCGATCCGTCGGTCTCGTCGAACCGCATCATCCGGTTGTTCGGAATGTCGGACCAGACGAGATAACGGCCGGCAGGGAAATAGGCGGGACCTTCGGCCCAGCGGCAGCCGGTGAAGAGCTTTTCGAGATTGACATGGCCGATGACCAGCCGCTCGAAGCGGGAGTCGTGAACGACATAGGGGAGCATGCGTCCTCCGTGCTGGCCGCAGATTCTTAGGTTGCCTGCGTGCGGTCGCTAGTTTGATCGACCCTGACAATTTTGCAAGCGGGCTTCGCTGCGAGAGTGCAGACGAAATGCCCGGGGCGCCTCGCCCGGGCATCATGCGCAGTGTCTTCCGCGGATCGAACGCAATTGCGAAATGGGTTGCGATGACGCCGCGAGAGCGCGTTTCGTCACTGCTCCAGGCGGCGGGCAAGATAGCGCGCCGTCTTCCCGCCGTTCTTCCCGTTGTTTTCGGCGACCTGATGCGGTGTGCCCGATGCGACGATATTGCCGCCTTCGTCGCCGGCGCCGGGGCCGAGATCGATCATCCAGTCGCTGTGGGCCACGACATCCATGTCGTGCTCGACCACGACCACGCTGTTGCCGGCATCCACGATCCGCTCGAGCTGGGCGATCAGCCGCTCGACATCGCGGGGATGAAGTCCGGTGGTCGGCTCGTCCAGGACATAGAGCGTGTGCCCGCGTTGCGGACGCATCAGCTCGGTCGCCAGCTTGATGCGCTGCGCTTCGCCGCCGGACAATTCGGTGGCGGACTGGCCGAGGCGGATATAGCCGAGGCCGACCTCGCGGACGACAGATAGCGACCGGTCGAGCGTGGCGTCGCCCTCGAAGAAATCGAAAGCCTCGTCGACGCGCATCGCCAGCACGTCGGCGATGGACTTGTCCCGAATCTTCACTTCCAGCGTCTTGTCGTTGTAGCGCGCACCCTTGCAGGTCGGGCAGGGCGCATAGACGCTGGGCAGGAACAGCAGCTCGACACAGACGAAGCCTTCGCCCTCGCAGGTCGCACAGCGTCCCTTCGCGACGTTGAACGAGAAGCGCCCGGCATCGTAACGGCGCGATTTTGCCTGCGGCGTTGCCGCGAACAGTTTTCGTACATGGTCGAAAAGGCCGGTATAGGTTGCGAGGTTGGATCGCGGCGTCCGGCCGATCGGCTTCTGATCGACTACGACGAGGCGATCGATCTGGTCGAGGCCGGCGACAATCTTGCCGCCCAATGTCTCGACCGTGGGCGTGAGGCTGTCATCCTCGGAATCGGCGGCAAGCGTGTGACCGAGATGTTCGGCTACGGCATCGACCAGGAATTGGCTGATCAGGCTCGATTTGCCGGACCCTGACACGCCTGTGATGGCAGTGATCACGCCCAGCGGAATATCGACGTCGAATCCCTTGAGATTGTTGCGGACCACTCCCCTGATCTTCAGATGCGCTTTCGGCGCACGACGGGTCGTCGGCAGCTTCTTGCGCGGATGCGCGAGATAGGTCGCGGTTCGCGATTGCTCGATGTCGCCGAGCCCCGCCGGCGGGCCGCTATAGAGGATGCGTCCGCCGCCCTCGCCGGCGTCGGGCCCGACATCCACCAGCCAGTCGGCATGCCGGATGACCTCGAGCTCGTGCTCGACCACGAAGATCGAGTTGCCCGTGTGCTTCAGCCGGTCCAGGGCCCGCAGCAGCGCCTCGGTGTCGGCGGGATGCAGGCCTGCGGACGGCTCGTCGAGCACGTAGACGACGCCGAACAAGTTGGAGCGGACCTGGGTTGCCAGGCGCAGACGCTGCAGCTCGCCCGGCGACAGCGTCGGCGTACTGCGTTCGCAGGCGAGATAGCCGAGACCAAGGTCGAGCAGGACGGCGAGGCGCGCCGAAATATCCTCGCAGATGCGCCGGACGACGACGGCTTTCTCCGAGCTGTCCGGCGAGGGTTTGGCGAAAGGCTTGATCAGCTCGTGCAACTGCTTGAGCGGGAAATGCGATATCTCTGCGATGTTGAGCCCTGCGAGCTTGACTTTGAGCGCCTCCGGCTTCAACCGGGTGCCATGGCAGGTCGGGCAGTCCTGCGTGATCATGAACTGCGCGACGCGGCGCTTCATCATCGCGCTCTCGGACTTGGCGTAGGTCTGCATCACGTAGCGCTTGGCGCCGGTGAACGTTCCCTGGTAGCTCGGCTCCTCCTTGCGGCGCAGCGCCCGCTTGACCTCCGCTGCATCGTAGCCGGCATAGACCGGCACGGTCGGCTGCTCGTCGGTGAACAGGATCCAGTCGCGGTCCTTCCTGGGCAGCTCGCGCCAGGGCTTGTCGACGTCGTAGCCCAGCGTCGTCAGGATATCCCTGAGGTTCTGCCCCTGCCATGCGCTCGGCCAGGCCGCGATGGCGCGCTCGCGGATCGTCCTGGTGTCGTCTGGCACCATGGATTTTTCGGTGACGCCGAGCATCCGGCCGATGCCGTGGCAGGTCGGGCAGGCGCCCTCCGGCGTGTTTGGCGAAAATGCCTCAGCATAGAGCATCGGCTGACCGCGCGGGTAATCGCCGGCGCGAGAGTAGAGCATCCTGAGCAGGTTGGAGATTGTCGTCACGCTGCCGACAGACGATCGTGTCGTCGGCGCGCCGCGCTGTTGCTGGAGCGCGACGGCAGGCGGCAGCCCTTCGATGTCGTCCACTTCTGGAATCTGCATCTGGTGGAAAAGGCGGCGTGCGTAAGGCGAAACCGATTCCAGATAGCGCCGCTGCGCCTCGGCATAGATCGTTCCAAAGGCGAGCGAGGACTTTCCGGAGCCCGATACGCCGGTGAACACGACGAGCGCATTGCGTGGAATCTTGACGTCGACGTTCCTGAGGTTGTGTTCGCGCGCACCGCGGACATGCACGAAGCCGTCATCCTGCATCAGGCTGCTGGGTCGTTTCAATCGATCGTCCATCTCGCCTCCTCCGGCCCCGCGTGGGGATTAACGGCAAGATCGCAGGATCGGTCCTGGGACGCCAGCGCACCCGCTCCGTTCCTGACAAAACAGAAGGCCCGCCGCGGTGATTGCGGCGGGCCTTGCAAGGTTGGTGAGGGGAGCTGGGCGCCGAGAAGCGCCACTCGTCAAATTATTGGGACAGCTTCACGAAGTTCGGAAACTTCAGCTTGCCTTCCGCGATCTTCTCCGGCCAGACCACGATCTGCTTCTCGTCCTGCCACTGGAACACGAGGCCCGTCACGAAGCCGGGGCCGGACTTGATGCCGTGGGTGAACTCGTCGTCCTTGCCGTAGAACTGGATCTTGCCGATCGTGCCCTCGTAGTCGGTCTTCTCGAGTTCCGCGACCATCTTGTCGGGATCCGTCGAGCCGGCGCGCTTGATGGCGTCGGTGATGATGTAGACCTCGTCATAGGCGGTATAGCCGGTGTAGGCCGGCGGCGCGCCGAACTTGGCCTTGAAGGCGGCGGCGAACGGCTTGGTCTTCGAGGTCACGGCGACGTCGGGTGTCGCGACGGCGAGCGACGGGATGCCGTCGGCGGCGCCGTTGGTGTCCTTCCAGAAGGTCGGGCTCAGCGCCTGCGCGCTGATGCCGAACATCGGCACCGGCACCTGCTGGTTCTTCCACTGCACGGTCGGCTGCACGCCGACATGCGAGATGCCGGTGACGATCACATCGGGCTTCTTGGCCTCAATGTTGTTGAAGATCGGCGTGAAGTCGGTGGTATCGGGCGAGAAGCGCACGTGCTCGACGACCTTGAGGCCGGCCTTCGGCAAGCAGGCCTCGTAGCCGACGTCGAGCGGCTTGGTCCAGGCGGCGTCTTCGCTCATGATCGCGACGGTCTTCATTTGCATCTTGTCGACGAGGAGGTCCTTGGCCGCGTCGCAGACGAGTTGCGCTTGTGCGGCCGAGGTCAGATAGCCGTGGAAGGTATACTTGTTCTTGTCGTAGTCGTTGTGGATCGCCTTGGTGATCTCGTTGGAGGCGGCGCCGGGCGTGATCAGCGGCATCTTCAGCCGCGCGGCCCATGGCTCGAGCGCCAGCACGACCTCGGAGATGTAGCTCGCGATCACAGCCGAGACCTTGTCCTCGCTCACGGCGCGCTGGAAGGCGCGCACGGAATCGGCCGATGAGCTCTTGTTGTCATAGGTGACGATCTCGACCTTGCGGCCCAGGATGCCGCCCTTGGCATTGATCTCGTCCGCGGCGATCTGCGCACCGCCCGGGGTTGCCGCACCCGCGATCGACTGCACCTCGGCGATGACGCCGATCTTGATCGGGTCGTTCGACTGTGCGTAGGCGGGCGCAGCGAGGCAGAGCGCCAGGGCCGAAGCGAGGAAGCTGCCGCTGAGAACTGAGGATCGCATGGTCGTTTCCCTTTCTATGCTTCTTGTTGCTGTTGATGGACTTACAGAAAATCGGCGCCGGCCTCGCTGGCAAAGCGGGCGGGATCGCCCTCCCAGACAATCCTGGCGTGCTCCAGCACATAGACGCGGTCGGCATGCGGCAGCGCGAAGGTGACGTTCTGCTCGCCGAGCAGCACCGTGATGGACGTGGTCTGGCGCAGCTTCTCGAGCGCCTTGGACAGGAGCTCGAGGATGACGGGCGCAAGTCCCAGCGTCGGCTCGTCCAGGATGAGAATCTGCGGCTGCATCATCAGCGCGCGGCCGATCGCCAGCATCTGCTGCTCGCCGCCGGACAGCGTCTGCGCCAGCTGACCCTGACGCTCCTTCAGGATCGGGAATAGCTCGAACAGCCAGGCAAGCTGCGTGGCGCGCGCCTCGTCGGTGAGATGCTGGCCGCCGAGATCGAGATTCTCCCGCACCGTCATCTCGCCGAACAGCTCGCGTGATTCAGGGCATTGCACGAGACCGCTGCGGGCGATTTTTGCCGGGCTCGTGCCGCGCAGCTTCTCGCCCCCGCGGATGATCTCGCCGGTGTAAGGCAGGAAGCCGGATATGGTATTGAACAGCGTGGTCTTGCCGGCGCCGTTGAGGCCGACGATGGAGACGAACTCGCCCTCGTGGATGTGGATCGAGACGTTTTCCAGCGCCTGTGCCTTGCCGTAATGCACGCTGACATTCTCGACCTGGAGCAGCGGCACCTTGTCCTTGAAGCTGGTCTCTGGCCTGGCATGGGTCTCGATGGCGCCGCCGAGATAGACCCGGCGCACGGTCTCGTTTCGCATGACCTCGTCGGCCTTGCCGGTGACGATCTCCTCGCCGAGATACATGGCGAGCACGCGGTCGACCAGCGCGGCGACGCTCTTGACGTTGTGATCGACCAGCATCACCGCGCGGCCCTCGTCGCGAAAGCTGCGGATCAGGTCGGAGAAGACGTCGACCTCGGCGCGGGTGAGGCCGGCGAAGGGCTCGTCGACCAGCACCACTTTGGGATCTCGCGCGATCGCTTTCGCAAGCTCGAGCCTTCGCAGATCGGCGAAGGGGAGCGTCGGCGGGCGGCGGTTCATCACGTTGCCGAGCCCGACGCGATCGGCGATCCACTTGGCGCGCTCGACCAGCGCCTTGTCCGGAAACAGCATGAACAGGCTGTCCGGCAACAGCGCCACCATGATGTTCTCCAGCACCGTCTGCCGGTTCAGCGGCCGCGAGTGCTGGAAGACCATGCCAAAGCCTTTGCGCGCGATCTTGTGCGCGGGCAGGCCCGCGACATTCTCGCCCTCGAACACGACTTCGCCCGCGGTCGGGCGCTCGATGCCCATCACGCTCTTCATCGCGGTGGATTTGCCCGAGCCGTTCGGCCCGATCAGGCCGAAGATCTCGCCGCCATTGACGTCGAAGCCGAGGTTCTTCACGGCGGTCAATCCGCCAAAGCGCTTGGTCAGGCCGCGGACTTCGAGCACGGGCCGGTTTGAAAGCCGCTGATCCATTACGAGCGAGCCTCGCGCGAGAGGGCCGCCCCGAGGAAGCCGCCGGGAAAGAACAAGACGACGAGCAGGGCGACGGCCGAGACGATGAAGGTCGCAAGCTCGCCCGTGGGTCGCAGGAATTCGCCGGCGACGATCAGGAAGATCGCGCCCAGCGCTGCACCGAGCACGGTACGCCGGCCGCCGAGCACGGCCGAGACGATGACGTTGACGCCGACGGCGACGTCGACGACGGTGCCGACCGAGGCGGTGCCGAAGTAGAACACCAGCAGCGCGCCTGACAGCCCCGAGAAGAAGGCGCTGACGATGAACGCGGCGAGCTTATGCTTGACGATGTTGAAGCCGAGCGCGCCGGCCTGCACCGGGTCCTGGCCGCTGGCCTGCAGGACGAGGCCGACAGGCGATTGCGACAGGCCGTACAGGATCGCCGCCGAGATCGTCATGAAGCCGAGCGCGATCCAGTAATTGGCGCCGGCATTGATGGTGATGACATCGGGGATGGTGAGGCCGATCTCGCCGCCGGTGAGATCCGCGAATACGACGACAAAGTTCTGCAGCATCAAGACGGCGACCAGCGTGGTCAGGCCGAAATAGGGCCCGCGCACGCGCAAGGCCGGCAGCGCCAGCACGAGCCCCGCGATCACAGAAGCGAGCGCGCCGAGCACGATGCAGAGATAGACCGACCAGCCGAACTGGGCGTTGAGGATCCCGGCCGTGTAGGCGCCGACGCCGATCAGGAAGGTCGGGCCGAAATTGACCTCGCCCGCGAACCCGAACAGGAGGTCCCAGGCCATCGCGAACACGCCGAAATAGAACGCGACGGTGAGGAGGCCGAGCACATAGCCGGAGACATAGAGCGGCAGCGTCGCCGCGATGATGACGAGTGCCAGCGAGACGAAGAACAGGCGCGAGGTGAAGAAACTGGCCATCTCAGCGCCTCCCCAGCAGGCCCTGGGGCCGGATATACATCACGAACACGAGCAGTAAGAGCGCCGGAATGGTGCGGTAAGCCGGCGAGACCAGATAGGCCGTGAGCGTCTCGAGATAGCCGACCACGAAGGCCGCGATCAGGGAGCCGGAGACGCTGCCGAGGCCCCCGAGCACCACGATCGAGAAGGCGCTCGCGGTCAGCGGTCCGACGCTGTAGGAGCTGACGCCTAAGAACATGCCGAGCAGCACGCCGGCAATACCGGCGAGAATGCCGTAGATTGCCCAGACCACGATATAGATGCTGGTCAGCTCGAGCCCGAGCAGCGTGACGCCGCGCGGATTCATCGACGCCGCCAGCACCGCCTTGCCGGTGCGGGTGCGGTTCACCAGCAGCCACAGCAGCGCGATGACGAGACAGCACACGATCGCGGTGAAGATCTCGTTGTTCGGCGTGCGGACGCCGAGGAGGTCGACAACGCCCTCGACGATCGGCAGCACAGTCTTGGCGTTGTTGGTGAAGAAATAGGCGATCAGCTCCTGAATCATGATGCCCCAGAGCAACGTTCCAGTGAGGACGAAGATCTCCTTCTCCTCGTTGGGAATGCGCCGGGAGTCCTGGATCGGCTTCACCACTGCGAAATAGGTGGCGAACGCCGTGACGAGGGCGACGCCGACGCCGATCAACGCGCCGGCATAGGTGCCGACCCCCAAAATGCTGGCCGCCGCCCAGGCTGCCACCGCTGCCGCCACCATGATGGCGCCGTGGGAGAGGTTGAGCACGCCGGAGACGCCGAAGATCAACGTGAAGCCGGTGGCACCGAGAGCGTAAAGAGCGCTGATGGCAAAGCCATCAATCAGAATCTGGAAAGCTCGCATCTATGTTGGGGCTGCCGATTTGAGGAAAGGTGCTGCGGAGCGCCGCAAATGGAAGCTCCCGGGAGGTGGTCCCGGGAGCGGTTCCTGTCAGTTGCTGAGCTTGATGAAGCTCGGGAACTTGATGTCGACCTTCGCGACGTCCTTGGGCCAGACCGCGCTCTGCTTGCCGTCCTGCCATTGCAGCATCAGCCCGGTGATCAGGCCCTTGCCGTACTTGATCGAGTGCGTGAACGGATCGTCCTTGCCGTAGAACTGGACGCGGCCGATCGTGCCTTCCCAGTCGGTCTTCTCCAGCGCATCGACCAGCTTGTCGGCATCGCTCGAGCCGGCGCGCTTCACCGCATCGGCGATGTAGTAGACCTCGTCATAGGCGGTATAGCCGGCATAGGACGGGTAGTTGCCGAACTTCTTCCTGAAGTTTTCCGCGAACGGCACCGACTTCGGAGTCACCGCGACGCCGGGCCCGGAGACGCCCTGATAGAGCACGCCTTCGGCGGCCTGATTGGTGTCCTTGCCGAAGGTCTCGTTGGTCGCCTGCGAGGAGATGCCGAACATCGGGATCGGCACCTGCTGGTTCTTCCACTGCACCGTCGGCTGCACGCCGACATGGGAGATGCCGGTGATGATCACGTCCGGCTTGGCACCCTCGATCTTGTTGAAGATCGGCGTGAAGTCGGTGGTATCGGGCGAGAAGCGGATGTGGTCGAGCACTTTCAGCCCGATCTTGGGCAGGCATTCCTCGTAGCCGATATCGAGCGGCTTGGTCCAGGCGGCGTCCTCGCTCATGATCACAGCCGACTTCATGTGTAGCTTGTCGACGAGGAGGTCCTTTGCCGCATCGCAGACCGAAAGCGCCAGCGCCGCGGAGGTCAGGTAGCCGTGGAAGGTGTACTTGTTCTTCTCGTAATCGGCATGGACACTCTTGCTGATCTCGTTGGAGGCAGCACCCGGCGTCACGAACGGCGTCTTCAGTCGCGCCGCCCAGGGCTCCAACGCCAGCACCACTTCGCTGATGTAGCTGGCGATGACGGCGTTGACCTTGTCCTCGTTCACCGCGCGCTGGAACGCGCGCACCGAGTCGGCGGAGGAGGAGTGGTTGTCGTACGAGATGATCTCGATCTTGCGGCCATCGATGCCGCCTTTCGCGTTGATCTCGTCCGCGGCGAGCTGAGCGGCTTGCGGGATCGAGGCGCCGGCAATCGCCTGCGCTTCCGCGATCACGCCGATCCGAAGCGGATCCGCCGCAAAGGCCGCACCTGAGGCTGCCAGCAACGCGGCCGCCGCGGCCGCACCAAACGCACTTCGCAATGCACCAGAGAGTGCTTTATTCATTTTGTTCTCTCCCTTGAACCAAGCTTCTTTGAGCTATTGGGCGGCGACTATAACGGCGAGAGAATCCTCGGCAAGTAAAACTGTATTCAGGATTGTACGATGGGGACTAAAGTCTAGCTGCGCAGATATCGGGCAGAGCGAGGCGCTATTCCACGCATAGGCATGCAGATTTCGTCGGGCGGCATGCGCGTACGTCGAGCCACACCAAGACGCCCGATGAACTGCGATCGGCTAGCTCGAATAGCCGCGTTCCAGGGCATGACGCTGCTGGTAGCGGTCCAGCGCCAGATGGACGAGGCGCGTCAGCAGCTCGCCATATGGCACGCCCGAAGCTTCCATCATCTTCGGATACATGCTGATGGAGGTGAAGCCGGGCAGGGTGTTGATCTCGTTGAAGCAGAACTCGCCGGTCTGCCGATCGAGGAAGAAATCGACGCGCGCGAGGTCGCTGCATTCGAGCGCCGCGAATACCTGCACCGCCAGCGCGCGCACCCGCGCCATCTGGGCTGCATCCAATCTTGCCGGAAGATCGACGCGCGCGCCGTCGGGATCGAGATATTTGGCCTCGTAGGAATAGAATTCGTGATGGGCGTTGGGATTGAGCTCGCTGGCGACGCTCGCGAACAGCATCTCGCCGTCGAGGACCGCAACCTCGATCTCGCGGGCGTCGATGCCCTGTTCGACCAGCACCTTGAGATCATAGCGAAACGCATCATCGAGCGCCGGGCCGAGCGCATCCCATGTCTTGACCTTGTGAATGCCGACGCTGGAGCCCATGTTGCACGGCTTGACGAACACCGGCAGTCGCAGGCCCTCGACCGCCTTGGCGAGAGAGGAGGCGCGATCGGCGGCGAAGGCCTTGCGGGTCAGCACGCGATAGGGCGCGACCGGAACGCCGGCGAGCTCCGCGAGCCGCTTGGCGACATCCTTGTCCATGCTGACGGCAGAGGCGAGAACGCCCGACCCGACATAGGCGACGTCGGCGAGCTCCAAAAGGCCCTGCATCGCGCCGTCCTCGCACAGCGGGCCATGCATGACCGGAAACACCACGTCGATCGGGATCGGCTCGGTCGTGCCTTCGACCACAGGCATGAGAACGCCGCGGCCATCGGCGCTCCGGGCGAGCCGTATCTCGGGCGCATCGGGCAGGATCGGCAAGGACACCTCTGCCGGATCGATCCTGGCAAGATCGATCCATTGCCACCGGCCCGTCTTGTCGATGGAAACAGGGACCACCTCGAAACGCGCGCGGTCGAGATGCCCTAGCACGGAAGCGGCCGATTTCAGCGAGACCTCGTGCTCACCGGATCTGCCACCATAGAGGACCACGACGCGAATTTTGTCTGCCATGAGTCAATTATCACGCGCCGCGTCCAGAAGTCACGTGCGGCTTGCAGGGCTTAGATCGCCCTGGCCGTCAGGAGATCTCGCGCGCGCACCAGATCGGCCAGCGTGTCCACGCCGAGCGGCTCGGTGCGGATCACCTTGGCGTCCATTCGCATGCCGTGCTCGATCGCCCTGAGCTGCTCGAGGCTTTCGCGCTGCTCGAGGACGCCTCGCGGCAGGCCGACATATTTCGCCAGCGCCTCGCGGCGATAGGTGTACATGCCGACGTGATGATAATGCTTGCCGGCGCCTGCGGGAATTACGGCCCGGCTGAAATAGACCGCGCGACCGATGGTGTCTTCGGGGTGGATTGCAAGGGCGATCTTGACGACGCTCGGGGCCTGAAGCTCCATGGGATCCTTGATCTCGGTGGCGAGCGTCGCGATCGAACAATCGGCATGCCGGGACAACGGCTCCATGGTCGCCCGTATCGTCGCCGGATCGATGGTCGGCAGATCGCCCTGAAGCACGATGACGACATCATAGGCGGCGTCCGCGTCGATCAGCTGCAACGCCGCATGCGCGCGATCCGATCCCGTCGGCAGGTGCGGGTCAGTCAGGACCGCGCGGCCCCCCAGGCCGGCGATGACATCCACGATGGCTTGGTCTCCGCAGGCAACGACGACGGGGCCGATATCGGCCTCGAGACCTCTTCGCAAGACGTGGGCGATCATGGGCTGACCGTTGATCTCGGTCAGTGCCTTGCCCGGGAGCCTGGTCGAACCAAGCCGGGTGGGTATGATGACGATTGGACGCATGAAAACCTTTCACCTTCTGAACGGGCAGTCTTGGGCGCAAGTCTGAGGCGCCAGCGGGGTACGCTGGCGCCTCGTTGCAATTCAATCCCGGCCGGCTCAGCCCGGCCCTGCACCTTGCGTCGCCGTATACACCGCGTAGAGCGACTGGCTCGCCGCCATGAACAGGCGGTTGCGCTTCGGGCCGCCGAAGGTGATGTTGCCGCAGACTTCCGGCAGGCGAATGCGACCGAGCAGTTTGCCCTCAGGCGACCACACCGTCGCGCCGTTATAGCCGACCGCGCGGCCGGCATTGCTCGAAGCCCAGACATTGCCGTTGACGTCGCAACGTACGCCGTCGGGTCCGCACTTGATGCCGTCGATCACGCAATCGGAGAACAGCTTCATGTTGGAGAGCTTGTTGTCTTCGCCGACGTCGAACACGAAGATCTCGCCCTTGCCGCCGGGGCCGGTGTCGCCTGGTCCCTTGCCGGTCGAGACGACGTAGAGCTTCTTGTAGTCGGGCGAGAAGCACAGGCCATTCGGGTCGGGCACCTGGTCCTCGCTGACGACGAGATCGACGCGGCCGTTAGCGTCGATGCGATAGCAATTGGTCGGCAGTTCGCGCTTCTTCGGCATGAAGTCGGCCGGCTGCCCGATCCTGGGATTGAGCTTGCCGCCCGCATCGGGCTCGCCCTCGTAAAGCTGGCCGCCATAGGGGGGATCGGTGAACCAGTAGCTGCCGTCAGGATGCGCGACGACGTCGTTCGGCGAGTTCAGCTTCTTGCCGTTATAATTGTCACAGAGGATCGTGGCGGTGCCGTCGTTCTCGTAGCGTGTCACCCGCCGCGTCAGATGCTCGCAGGAGAGCTGGCGGCCCTGGAAGTCGAACGAGTTGCCGTTGCTGTAGTTCGATGGCGTGCGGAACACGCTGACATGGCCGTCATCTTCGCTCCAGCGCATCTGCCGGTTGTTGGGAATGTCGCTCCACAAGAGATAGCGTCCTTGCGCGCTCCAGGCCGGGCCTTCGGCCCAGAGCACGCCGGTGTAGAGCCGCTTGATCGCGGTGTTGGGCTGCGCCAGATTGTTGAAGGACGGATCGACCGCGATGACGTCGGGGTCCCAGAAATAGGTGGTCGGCGCGCCATGAGGGCCGAAGTCGCGCGGCGGGGTCGTGATCGTGGTCGGCGGGGCGGCAGGTCCGTTCTGGGCCAGCGCTGTGCCCGTTCCGGCCACCGCGCTCGCGGCACCGAGCGCAAGCCCTTGCACCAGCGTCCGCCGTGAAAGCGCAACATCCTGCTCACGCTGCTGTTGGCGTGTCATTCGCGTCCTCCCAAGGTCATATCAGGCTGGCCGGTTGATCCGGCCGAGCGGAGCAAAGGTTAGCCCGGTCTGCGGCTGGTTGCGAGCGCTAGACTTGCAGCCTCTCCGCGCGATCTCCTTGATGTTGCCAAATTCGTTCTGCGCCAGCTGACTGATAGTCACCGACGATGTCGCGACATTTGCGCAGGCTGTTGGGCTGTGCATGAGAAGACGATGCGTCTCATTCGGCGAGGTTCACCGGGCCTCACTTTGGACCCTGTCAAGCCTTGACGTCGCCCCTATTGCTGCGCAGAAAACTTTGGGAGAGAGGTCGCTGCCAAATGGTACAAGGCATCATCACATTGATCGTGCTGCTCGGGATCGCCTATGCGGCCGGCTATTTCACGCGCGATCTGAAGTCGCGCAGACGGCGTGCCGCAGCGCGCCGCTCGAGCGGCTACACGCAGCCGGACTGGCTCAGCCCCACGGTCCCCGCCAACACCAATGAGACGCCATCCCCAGCGCTCGGTGAACTCGGCCAGATGCTGGATCGCTGGGAGAGCAGAGCGCGTTCGCGTCGCGCGGGGTAGGCGGCGTCGGTCCTTCGTGAGCCAGCTGCGAGCGCCATGATTCCTTGCATTGCGGAGGGGTAAAACACCCGGCCGCAGGGTCGATCGCTTCGTCGCGCGTCCCGCACGCCAACCAGGTCAGTCTTCCTGACCATTTTTTGGCGTTGCAGTTGCTGCCATTTCTCGTCTAGAAACGACGCACCGAGCCTTCCCGGCAACCAACCGTCAACGGTTTTGACCGAGAATTTGGGGCTTAAACGGGTCTGGCAATGCTGATTCGCGGCCAAATCGATGGGATTTTGGGGGAGGTGGCTCGGGCCGCCGCCACGATCCCGGCCGCGCTGCTGCCCACCCTCCTTCTTGGCGGCCTTCTTCTTACTTGCCCCTGAGGGCCGGCTGGGCGCGACGCGCCTGGGCGCTCAGGGGTTGGTCGAGATCACCGGACACCTCAAGCGCCCCTTAGAACTGACGGCGCGAAAGCTCAAAAGGAAATCTGATAATGGCCCCCGCGAACAAGTCCGATAAGGACCGCGTCATCATTTTCGACACCACGCTGCGCGACGGCGAGCAGTGCCCCGGCGCCACCATGACCTTCGAGGAGAAGCTCGAGGTCGCCGAGCTGCTGGACGATATGGGCGTCGACGTCATCGAGGCCGGCTTCCCGATCACCTCCGAAGGCGACTTCCAGGCGGTGAGCGAGATCGCCCGCCGCTCCAAGAACTCGATCATCGCCGGCCTGTCACGCGCCCATCCCGCCGACATCGACCGCTGCGCCGAAGCCGTGAAATTCGCCAAGCGCGGCCGCGTCCACACCGTGATCGCGACCTCACCGCTGCACATGCGGGTGAAGCTGAACAAGACGCCGGAGCAGGTGATCGAGACCTCGGTCGCCATGGTCGCCCGCGCCCGCAACCAGATCGACGACGTCGAATGGTCGGCCGAGGACGGCACCCGCAGCGAGATGGATTATCTGTGCCGCATCGTCGAGGCCGTCATCAAGGCCGGCGCGACCACGGTGAACATCCCCGATACGGTCGGATACACGGTGCCGGAGGAATACACCCACTTCATGAAGACGCTGATCGAGCGCGTGCCGAACTCCGACAAGGCCGTGTTCTCCGTGCACTGCCATAACGACCTCGGCATGGCCGTTGCGAACTCGCTGGCGGGCGTCGTCGGTGGCGCGCGCCAGGTCGAGTGCACCATCAACGGCATCGGCGAGCGTGCCGGCAACGCTGCGCTCGAGGAGATCGTGATGGCGATCAACGTGCGCAACGACAAATTCCCCTACTGGAACAAGATCGACACCACCCAGCTGACCCGCGCCTCGAAGCTGGTGTCGGCCGCGACCTCGTTTCCGGTCCAGTACAACAAGGCCATCGTCGGCCGTAACGCCTTCGCCCATGAGAGCGGCATCCACCAGGACGGCGTGCTGAAGGACGCCTCCACCTACGAGATCATGCGGCCCGAGATGGTCGGCCTGAAGCAGTCCTCGCTGGTGCTCGGCAAGCACTCCGGCCGCCATGCCTTCGTGCACAAGCTGGAGGAGATGGGCTACAAGCTCGGTCCGAACCAGCTGGAAGATGCGTTCACGCGGATGAAGGCGCTCGCCGACCGCAAGAAGGATATCTATGACGAGGACATCGAGGCGCTGGTCGACGAGGAGATGGCGGCCTCGCACGACCGCATCAAGCTGACCTCGCTCACCGTGATCGCCGGCACCCATGGCCCGCAGCGCGCGACCATGAAGCTCGACGTCGACGGCCAGATCAAGATCGAGGAAGCCGAGGGCAACGGTCCAGTGGACGCGGTGTTCAACTGCATCAAGCGCCTCGTCCCGCACGATGCCAAGCTCGAGCTGTACCAGGTTCACGCGGTCACCGAAGGCACCGATGCGCAAGCGGAGGTCTCGGTGCGGCTGTCGCAGGACGGACGTTCGATGACGGCCCGCGCGGCGGATCCTGATACGCTGGTCGCCTCGGCAAAGGCCTATCTCGGCGCGCTCAACAAGATCGTCATGAAGCGTCAGCGCGACACCGTGACGACTGCGGCGGCGAGCTGACGCTGGTTGCTTCGCCCCCTCCCGCATCCACCTTCGCTAAGACTTCGGCGGACGAGAGCGGGAGAGGGAGCGCAGCGGGCGCTCGCGTTCATGAATAGCTGCCCTGCTAACGGCCAATAGCGGCTCGGTGCGTGAGCCGCTATTGATGTTTCCGGCTAGAGGATAGGCGGCCGTGTTCTGGCTGCCCAAAAGAATAACAAGGGAGACATCATGCGCACCTTCGCGATCGCGGCGTCCGTCGCGGCTCTGGCACTCGGGCTTGCCGGCCCCGCCAGCGCCGACCCGATCATCATCAAGTTCAGCCATGTCGTCGCGACCGACACGCCGAAGGGAAAGGCGTCCGAGAAGTTCAAGGAGCTCGCCGAGAAGTACACGAACGGCAAGGTCAAGGTCGAGGTCTATCCGAACTCGACGCTGTACAAGGACAAGGAAGAACTCGAGGCGCTGCAGCTCGGCAGCGTGCAGATGCTGGCGCCGTCCAACTCCAAGTTCGGACCGCTCGGCATCCGCGAATTCGAGGTGTTCGATCTGCCCTACATCCTCCCTGATCTGAAGACGCTGCGGAAGGTGACGGAGGGCCCGCTCGGGGCCAAGTTGCTCAAGCTGCTCGAGCCGAAGGGCATCACCGGGCTCGCCTATTGGGACAACGGCTTCAAGCAGATGAGCGCCAACAAGAAGCTGATCGCGCCGGCGGATTATCAGGGAGTCAAATTCCGTATCCAGTCCTCGCGCGTGCTGCAGGCCCAGTTCAAGGCGCTCGGCTCGCTGCCGCAGGTGATGGCGTTCTCGGAGGTCTACCAGGCGCTGCAGACCGGCGTCGTCGACGGCCAGGAGAACACCTGGTCGAACATCTATACCCAGAAGATGCACGAGGTGCAGAAGTACATCACCGAGACCAATCACGGTTACATCGGCTACGTCGTGATCGTGAACAAGAAGTTCTGGGACGATCTGCCGGCGGACATCCGCGACGAGTTGTCGAAGGCGATGAAAGAAGCGACCGATTTCAACAATGCACAGTCGCAGAAGGAGAATGACGACGCGCTCGCCGAGATCAAGAAGAGCGGCAAGAGCGAGATCATCAAGCTCACGGCCGAGCAGGACGAGGCGATGCGCAAGGCGATGGAGCCGGTCTACAAGGATGCCGCAGGCCGCGTCGGCCAGCCGCTGATCGACGAATTTCAGAAAGTGGCCAAGAGCACGACGAACTAGCACAACGGACCGAGCTTTACCGTTGATGAATGAAGGCTTCCGTGCGGGATGCACGGAAGCCCTTTTGTTGCGAATGATTTCCGGTTGCGGCTGGAGGTAAAATCGGGCGTTACATCTTCGTAAGATCCCCCTGTCTGTCCAAGTTGTAAGTTGCACCTCAGCCTGCCGGCGCTCATCTTCACGGACGTCCTTCCAGAGGAGGTTCTTATGAGGAAGTTCACCATCGCCGCCATCGCCGTGCTCAGCATCGCCGGCTCGGGCGCGGTCTACGCCCAATACCATCGTCCGTGGATGGAGCACTTCCACCACATGCGGATGAACCCTGAAGACCGTGCCGCCTTCGTCGACGCGCGGATCGCCGCCGTCCATGCCGGGCTGAAGCTCAACGCCGACCAGGAGAAGCTGTGGCCGCCGGTCGAGGCCGCCGTGCGCGACTTCGCCAAGCTGCGCATCGACCGCGCCAATGCGCGGATGAACGCCGGCCCTGCCGACGCCGACAGGCAGGACGATCCAATCGCCCGTCTGCGCGAGCGTGCCGACGACATGGGCGCGAGCTCAGCAGCGCTGAAGAAGATCGCGGACGCCGCCGATCCGCTCTACAAGACCCTTGATGACGGCCAGAAGCGCCGTCTCGCCGTGCTGACCCACCACCGCGGCCCGTTCGGCGGCGGCGAGGACGGCCCGCGCCGGCACTTCATGGACCGCATGATGGGCCATGGCATGGACCACTTCCGCGGCGGCGACCGCGATGACGGCCCTGATCGGGAAGGGCGGCTTTGAGCCGACCGGGATTTTCCGGGTATTAACCTCTGAGAAGCCGCTGGAATCCAGCGGCTTTTCGCTTTTCCGGGGCTGTGGAAGAACCTTGGAAAACATGCGCTACATCGCTTGCCAGACCCGGATCGCTTTGCTAAACGACCGGCCTCGCAAGGCATTCACCGCCTTTCGGGCGCATAGCTCAGTTGGTAGAGCAGCTGACTCTTAATCAGCGGGTCCCAGGTTCGAGCCCTGGTGCGCCCACCAAGCACATCAATTGCTTGGAAGGTTTGTACTTCAGAACGGCCCTTTTGATTGGAAACTTCGGTTGACCGATCCCTGCTGTGGTCGGGACTATGTCACACACCTGCCTTAGCTCTGTCTCTCCCTGTACATTCGCAGCGTGAGATACAGCGCGGAGGTCGCGCGGTGCAGGCGGATTGGGTGACCGTCGCAGATTAGCACGCTTTAGCGAGCAAAACGACGCCCGAGAGATCTGTTGCTCGGGGGGACGTTGCCGTCCACGCTAACTTGACTGTTTCGCGTTCACGAGAGTTGCGCAGTTGCGCTTGCGATGCGCTGGCACGCATCTCTAGGCTACGTCGAACTTGACGCCCTGGGCGAGCGGCAATGTGCGGCCGAAATTGACGGTATTGGTCGCGCGGCGCATGTAGGCCTTCCAGGCATCCGAGCCCGACTCGCGTCCACCACCGGTTTCCTTCTCACCCCCGAAGGCGCCGCCGATTTCGGCGCCAGATGGGCCGATATTGACGTTGGCAATCCCGCAATCCGATCCACGTACTGACAAGAAGGCTTCGGCTTCGCGCAGGTCGTTGGTGAAGATTGAGGACGAGAGGCCCTGCGACACTGCGTTGTGCAATTCGAGCACCGCATTGAAATCCCGGTATTTGATCACGTAGAGAATGGGCGCGAAGGTTTCGTGCACGACAGGGCCAGTCTGTTCTGAGATCTCGACCAGCGCCGGGCGAACATAATACGCCTCATCGGCGCCGTCGGAGAGAACGCGCTCGCCGCCGAATACCTTGCCCCCTGCGGCGCGCGCCTCGCTCAGCGCCTTCTGCATCGAGGCGAAGGCTGCCGCGTCGATGAGTGGACCGACCAGGGTGCCGTCCTTGAGCGGGTCGCCGATGGTTACGGACTCGTAGGCGCGTTTTAGGCGCGGCAAGAACGTGTCATAAATGCTTTCGTGGAGGAAGAGGCGGCGCAGCGTCGTGCAGCGCTGGCCTGCCGTTCCCATGGCGGCAAACGCGACCCCGCGCAGCGTCAGGTCGAGGTCGGCTGTCGGCGTGACGATTGCGGCGTTGTTGCCCCCCAGCTCGAGGATCGCGCGCGCAAAGCGTTTGGCGAGGCGCGGTGCGACGATACGCCCCATTGCCGTCGAACCGGTCGCCGAGACCAGCGGCACCTTGGCGTGATCGACCAGGATCTCACCGATGTCGCGACCACCAAACAGAACGGCGGACAGCGCGTCCGGTGCCTTGCCGCCCTCCGCTTTGAATCGCTCCAATGCGCGATTGAGCAACGCCTCCGTCGCAAGCGCCGTCAGCGGCGTCTTCTCGGACGGCTTCCAGACGATGCTGTTGCCACAAATCAGCGCCAGCGCCGCGTTCCATGACCATACCGCGACGGGGAAGTTGAACGCCGAGATGATCCCTGTGACGCCGAGCGGATGCCAGCTTTCCATCATCCGGTGCTCGCTGCGCTCGGTTGCGATGGTCAAGCCATAGAGCTGGCGCGACAGGCCTACCGCGAAGTCGCAGATATCGATCATCTCCTGGACCTCGCCCAGGCCCTCGGACGCGATCTTGCCGGCTTCGATCGATACAAGCCTGCCGAGCGCCTGCTTGCTGGCGCGCAACTCCTCGCCAAGAAGGCGGACGAGCTCGCCGCGCTTCGGGGCAGGCACGAGCCGCCATTCGAGGAAGGCCGCATGCGCCCTGTCGATTGCCGCCTGCGCGTCGGCGGCGCCGATCTCGTTCACATGGCCCGTGATCTCGCCGGTGATCGGCGATCGTGCAATCAGCTTGCCACCGGTGTACCGGCTGCGCTTGACGCCGAGTGAGCCTAGGAGCGTGTCTGCCTCGCCCGCCAGGGAGTTGATGGTGCGGGTTGCGGTTGTGGTCGTCATGGGGGTTTTCTCTTAGACGGTTAAAGTGCGGTTCGATCAGGCCATGGCTTGCCGTGCGAGGTGCGGCAACTCGAGCTGGACCAGAAAGACCCTTTCTGCCTGCGCGTAAAGCTTCATCTCATCGCGGACCTCGGCGCCGAGCGCGGTTTCGAACATAGCCCGATTGGAACGTGCGGCGTAGTTCCGCTGCTGTTCGGTGCCGAGCTTCGACTGGAAGATTCCTGCCGCGCTGACGGGTAGAAAATCCTCGTAGACGATCGGATCGTAGCGCAGAAAGCCCGCAGCGATCAAACCATTGAGGCCTGGGCGACCGGTGAACGCCTTCACCTGGAATCCAACCTATTCTGCTCCTAACGCACGCCGGTCCTCCTCCGCGCCGATCGGCATCGCGGCGAACTTAGCCTCTACCAACGCGAGGTATTGATCGTAGGCGCGCTTGCTACAGAGCCAGGCGGACGCCTCGGATGTCATCATTCTTTGCGTGACGGGCCCCTCAAGTTGAAGCGATCCTCACCGGCGAGGCAGGCATTTTGTCGCGCCTCCGCAAGGGGTGCGTTATCGTCGATTGTTCGACGGCGCTGCGGGACTCGACTTTGCGGATGGCCGCCGCGCTAAAGAATATCTCCTACTGCCGGACGATGGCGGGTAAACTCCGGGGCATCCAAGGCGATTGCTGACGGCGTGGGCGCCGCCATCGCGGCGGTGTCGAGAGCGGCCATGGCCACGCCTATTTTTCCGACCTGGTGCGGCTCCTTCGGAAGACGAAACCGGCAGCCTAGAGAGAATAAGTGTTGAGACAGGGAAGACTAACCCAATGACGACAAAGACCGACATCCGATTTCCTGTGGACGGCCGAACGCGCAAGATGTTCGTCGATGGCGCGTGGGTCGAGGCCCGCTCGGGGCAAGTCTTCGAGACGCGCAACCCTGCGACCGGGGAAGTGATCGGTCGCGTCCCGCGCGGAGATGCCGGCGATATCGACATCGCCGTCAGGGCCGCCCGTCGCGCCTTTGCCGGGCCCTGGAGCCGCTTCAAACCGTTCGAGCGACAGGCTCTGCTCCTGCGTATCGCCGACCTGTTCGAGAAGCACTGGGAAGAGATCAGCCAGTCCGACACGGCGGACATGGGCATGCCGATCGTCAGGACGTGGGCCAACAAGCTTCGCGTGCTCGGCATGCTCAGATATTACGCCGGCATGGCCACCGCGATTCATGGCCAGACGATCGACAATTCGCTCCCGGGCGACATCGTCTCGTTCACGCGGAAGGAGCCGGTCGGCGTCGTCGGCGCGATCATCCCCTGGAACGCGCCCACGGCTGCGTCGGTCTGGAAGATCGGGCCGGCGCTCGCGACCGGCTGCACGATCGTGCTGAAGCCGTCCGAAGAAGCGCCGCTGACGCCGCTCTTGATCGCGGATTTGATGAACGAGGCGGGAGTGCCGCCCGGCGTCGTCAATGTCGTGACCGGGACCGGGGCGGAGGCGGGCGCGCCTCTTGCCGAGCATTCAGGTGTCGACAAGATTGTCTTCACGGGATCTACTGCAACCGGACAAGCCATCATTCGTGCGTCCGCTGGCAATCTCAAGCGGGTGTCGCTCGAGCTCGGCGGAAAGTCGCCGGTCATCGTCTGCGCCGATGCCGACCTCGACAAGGCCGTCCCGATTGCGGCAATGGCGGCGTTTGCCAATTCGGGCCAGATTTGCATCGCCGGCTCCCGCCTGTTCGTCGAACGGTCGATCCACGACGAGTTGGTCGAGCGGCTCGGGAAATTCGCTTCGGCCCTGAAGATCGGTGACGGAGCGGATCCCTCGACCGAGATCGGACCTCTCGTTTCCGAGCGACAACTCGACAAGGTCGAAGGTTTCCTGAACAGCGGACGTGACGAGGGCGCGAAGGTCGTGACCGGAGGCCGGAGACTGAGAGAGGGTAATTTCGCCAAGGGCAATTTCGTGCAGCCGACCGTGTTCGCAGGCGTTTCCGACAACATGCAGATCGCTCGCGACGAAATCTTTGGTCCTGTCATTTCCGCGCTGCCGTTCGATACGCTCGATGAAGCCGTGGAACGCGCCAACGCGACGCCCTACGGGCTTGCGGCGGGTGTCTTCACGCGCGACGTGAGCAAGGCCCATATCGTCTCGCGCAGTCTGCGGGCGGGTTCGGTCTGGGTGAACACGTATCACGCCATCGACCCTGCATTGCCTTTCGGCGGCTACAAGATGAGCGGCTATGGCCGGGAGGGCGGCACCGAGCAGCTCGACGAGTACCTGAACACGAAAGGGGTCTGGATCAAGCTGGACTGACCCGGCCTCTGCCAATGCTCGACAAGTCTTTTGCCTGGGTTTGCGCTTGGCCGAACTCGCGCCGCGGAAGGCCCCGATCCCGCAATATATCTTGATTTAGGCCTGCAGCGGGTCAAATTCTGTTCGGAAGATCCAGAGCGGCATGTCTGATCGGCGGGACCAAGAGTGGTCGCACTCGGTTCGTCCCTGGCGGTGTTCAACGACAGACGCCCGCGGGATGGCTGAAAATCTCGAAATCGCTGCCGCGTGCGATGCCGATGAGCGTCAGCCCGCTAGCCTCGGCAGTTCGTATCGCAAGCGCAGTCGGCGCGGAGATCGCGACGACGATGCCGACGCCGATGCGGCTGTCTTCTGCACCCGGATGGAACGCCTCGGCGTGACGCGGGTTCCTAAGCTGGACGCGCCAACGCGCAGAGAGCCGCCGGTCGCGGCGGTGGAGGACGATGAGGGACAGCCAGTCGCAGGTTGCCGAAATCCGGGATGCAGTCCATCTGTGCATCGATATGCAGAACATCTTCGCTCCCGGCGGTCTTTGGGCAACTCCCTGGATGGAGCGCGTCCTGCCGACGATCGTCGATATCGTTTCGCGTCATCAGCCGCGAACGATCTTCACCCGCTTCATCACGCCGAAAGTCCCCGAGGACCGGCCGGGCCAGTGGCAAAGCTACTTTCGGCGCTGGCACCAGGCGACGCGCGATCATCTCCCGCCGTCCGCGCTCGAGCTCGTGCCGCCTCTGGCACGTTACGTGCCGCCGCTCCGGATCGTCGACAAGCCGGCTTACTCGGCGTTCAGCAATCCCGCGCTGGCAAGTTTGCTGGTTGAGCTCGGCATCGGGACCGTGGTGATATCGGGCGCGGAGACGGACGTTTGTGTCCTCTCGACGGTGCTGAGCGCCGTCGATCTCGGCTTTAGGGTCGTCATTGTGGAGGATGCGCTGTGCAGCTCGTCGGATGTCGGTCACGATGCGCTCATGACGATGTACCGAACGCGCTTCCACGGTCAGGTCGATCTCGTGACCTCGGAGGAACTGGACGAGTTCTGGCGCGAGTAGCCGGACGACCGGCCGCTTGTTCTTGCGCAGCCTCTCGAGCACCTCGCGATCGCGCGGGTTCCTGCCTTTGATACCTCGGGAACCGCACGTCCGATCCTGGGTTGGTGGGATCGCACCCACTCACCGAGGGCCCGGCATGACGGAACTCGACGTTCGCAAGGGGATGCCGCCCGTCAAACTGTCGCGCGAAGAGTTCGAGCGGCGTTACAGACGGGAGTTCGTCGATCCCGCTTTCACGCCGCTTCAGGGCGAGCTCGACGCGATCATCGGCGCCGCCTGGGACGCCTACAGCAATTCGCGCAAGGCGCCGCTGACGCGGAAGGCGGGCGCTGGCTTTTCCGACCCGAACTACGACTTGTCCATCGACTGGCTGGAGACCCGCGCGGCGGTGCTGGATGCCCAGCGCCGCCACGACGACACCAGCATGCCTGCGCGCATCCTCATCATCAACGCCTCCGCCCGCAGCGAGCACACCTGTCCCGGCGAAATGTCGAAGACCTGGCGCATGGTCAAGCTGGCTGAGCCGGTTTTTGTCGAGATGGGATTTGCCGTCGACATTCTCGATCTCTCCCGCCTGACTTCGGAATTCGGCAAGAAGATCCATCCTTGCAAATCCTGCGTCTCGACGGCGATGCCGCTCTGCCACTGGCCATGCAGTTGCTACCCGAACTATTCACTCGGCCAAACCAGCGACTGGATGAACGAGATCTATCCGCTCTGGGTGGCGGCGCACGGCATCCTGATCGTGACCCCAGTGAACTGGTATCACGTCCCGGGCGGGCTCAAGGCGATGATGGATCGCCTGGTTTGTGCCGATGGCGGCAATCCGGATCCGACCTCGACCCACGGCAAGAAAGCTGCCGAAGCGAAGGCGATCGAGCTGAAGGGCTGGCCGTATCCGCGCCATCTCGCCGGCCGGCATTTCGGTCTGGTTGTCCACGGCGACAGCACTGGTGCGGAAGGCGTGCGCCGCGCTCTGTCCGACTGGCTGACCGACATGCATCTGGTCTCGTCGGGACGCTTCGGCGAGATGGACGGTTATGTCGGCTACATGGAGAAATACGCCACCTCGCATCACGAGCTGGATGAAGATCGCGGGTTTCAACACCAGGTTTTGAATGCGGCGCGGGCACTCGGAAATGC
Organism: Bradyrhizobium sp. UFLA06-24; assembly: GCF_054967145.1. NCBI lineage: Bacteria > Pseudomonadati > Pseudomonadota > Alphaproteobacteria > Hyphomicrobiales > Nitrobacteraceae > Bradyrhizobium > Bradyrhizobium sp. UFLA06-24. The sequence continues at coordinate 11,058 of NZ_JADFUE010000027.1, read as the reverse complement.
CGTCCGACTCGCACGGGAACTGCGCGATGAGCCGGGGCCCGGACTTGAAGATCCCAACCCGAAATGATGGGTCTGAGCCCGGGAACGATGGGCGCCGGCTGGCTTTGACTGGTTGGAAAAGCGACAGCTGGAGAGACCATGGCCCAAACGGAACAGATGACCCGCTGTATCGAGCTGTGCCTGAGCTGCTACCGGACGTGCCTTGGCATTGCCATGAACCATTGCCTTGAGACCGGCGGCAAGCACGTCGAGCCCAGGCATTTCCGTCTCATGATGGCGTGCGCGGAAATGTGCCGCACATCGGCGCATTTCATGTTGATCAACACGCCGCACCACAAGCACACCTGCCGGGAATGCGCCGAGATCTGCGCGGAGTGCGCGAAGGATTGCGAGCGGGTCGGTGGCATGGACGAATGTGTCGCCATGTGCCGCGCCTGCGCCGAGTCCTGCCGCGCCATGGCGGCGTGAGGTCGTCCCATGCTGGAAGAGAAACTCAAGGAAGCCATCGCTGGCGAACTCAAGCGCCAGGCCGCCAACCGGCCGCAGGCGCTGAAGGTGGATAATGGCGGCGCGGAGGAGCTGGTCGTCAACGGCAAGATCGATCTCGCCGAGCTCGCCATGGTCATTGCCGGCTCCGTTGCCGGTGGTCCATAGCTTTAAAGCAGCGCCTTCAGCTTCAGCGCGTCGGCCGGCGCGGCGCTCTTCTGGTCGTTGTCGAAATAGACATAGACGTCGCAGCCTTGACGCTTCCACGAATTGATGCGTTTCGCCCATTGTACGAGTGCCGGCTTCGTGTAGTGCCCGTGGTAGCGCCCGCTCGGACCGTGACCGCGCACATAGACGAAGTCCGCCGTGCGCTTCCAGGGTGCCGGCGCATCGTGATGATCCGACAAGCAGAGCGAGATGTTCTCGTCGGCCAGCATTCGCAGGATGCGAGGCTGATACCAGCTCGGATGACGAAATTCGAAACTGTAGCGGCGTTTTCGTGACAGCAGCTTGAAGAACGAGCCGAGCCTGTCGGCATTCGCCTCGAATTGCGGGGGCAGCTGGAACAGGATCGGCCCCACCTTGTCCCGCAGCAGTGAAATGCGATCCTCCAACAGCTCGAGGCTGTTTTGGGACCGATCGGTTAAGCGTTTCCAGTGCGTGATGAACTTCGAGGCCTTCCAGGCGAAGACGAAATCGCCGCCGGTCTGTTCTCGCCACGCCTCGACCGCTTCCGGCGTCGGCGTGCGGTAGAACACGCCGTTCAGCTCCGTGGTGTCGAATTGGCTGGCGTAATACTGCAGTTGCTGCTTCAGCGGCAGGCCTTCGGGGAAGAAGGGCCCACGCCAGGAGCCATAATGCCAGCCGGAAGTACCAATCAGGACGCGCGCCATTCGAGATCGTTCATGAATAGAAGCTGCCCCTGACGGTAGAGGTGACCGCCTCGATCTTGTTGCCTCGAGGTCGCGGACGAATGCGCCGAAATAGTTCGCGTTGCAGTTCCGGCGCGTGGGAGCCCGGCCTCGCGGGAGGCCGGGCTTGCTCCGTCAGCGTCGCTGTTTCGCCGCACGGGGGCGGGTCGTCCGCCGGTTATAGGGTGACCGGTTGACCGGCTTCAGCGAGATGCCCTCGCGATGCGCCTTGCTGCGGATCGCTGCGATCGGGCGCTGAAGCTTGATGCTCATGACGCCGGTGGGCGTGTTGCCCTTCGCAAGCTGCCGCAACATCCTGACGTCGGCCGTCGACCACGGTTGACGCGAACGGCGCTTGTACGAGGGGTTTGCCTTGCGCGGTCCCTTCTTGCCAATGGGGGAGCCGGGACGTTTCCATGCTGATCGTGCCATGTTGATCCTCCTTGGTCATCAAGGCACGAATCAGCATCTTGGTTCCATGCCGAGGCGCGTCGGCTGGTTCAACTGGCGAAACTGCCAATCGGTCGAGCCGGCTACCAGGCGAGCGGAATCCTTTGTTCAAACCCGCCGAGGTCGGAGGCCGGGCTGAGTGGCTGCCGGTCGAGCGGCCGATTGTTGTTCGGACGGGCGAATGACGTGCCAGGCGGATAGGCGTAATCGCTGAACTTCCGGTCGCCGGGCAGCACTTCGGTGCCGCCATCCAACCAGGAGCGCTTGCTCACATAGATGCGCGTATGCGGACCGGATTGATAGGCACGGTTCGGGCCGTACGGACCGTAGTCGTAGACGGCCTCTGTCGACGGCTGCGACCGGTCGCGCTTGCGGACCGTGTCTGCGTTGCAAATCATGGTCGTGGTGAAAACTGCGACCAGCGCCAGGCTGGTCGAGACGATTGGCTTCAATGCTTGCATCCCATGCGCGTTGGCGACGTCCGCGCCTTTCGCACCGGCCTTGTGGCCTTGTAAACAAGCCTTGTTTTGCCCAATGTTGCTGGCTTTTGGCGCAAACGCCCCGCCTGCGGGGCACGCGTGCTGGCGCGTCAATCAATCTCAATGCCCAGAAACAGTACAGCAATCCTGAAGCCACACCGTGGCCACAGCTTTCCCGTTTCAGAGCAGGTCAGGTGCTCTTGAGGTGTGGAATGTCGTTTTTGCGGGCCTGGCTTGTTGCGGCGGTCGTGAGTGGTGTGTCGGTTGCAATTTCACTTCCGATGGTGCTGTTGCCGCAGCCGGTCTCGGCGGCGCAAGCCACGGACGCCATCGTGGTCGAGGGCAATCGCCGCGTCGAGGCCGAGACGGTTCGCTCCTACTTCAACGCCAACGCCAGCGGCCAGTTCGATCAGGTCGCCCTCGACGACGGCCTCAAGGCGCTGGTCGAGACCGGCCTGTTTCAGGACGTGAGGGTCAACAGGGCCGGCGGTCATATCGTCGTGTCGGTGGTGGAAAACGCCGTGATCGGCCGCGTTGCGTTCGAGGGCAACAAGAAGATCAAGGACGAGCAGCTCTCCGCCGAAATCCAGTCGAAGCCGCGCGGCACCTTCTCGCGCGCCATGGTGCAGTCGGACACGCTGCGGATCGCCGAGATCTACCGCCGCTCGGGGCGTTACGACGTGCACGTCACCCCCGAAATCATCGAGCAGCCGAATAACCGCGTCGATCTCGTCTTCACGGTCGAGGAGGGCGCCAAGACCGCCGTCAAGTCGATCGAGTTCATCGGCAACAGCGCCTACTCGGCCGCGCGTCTGCGCGACGTGATCAAGACGCACGAGAGCAATCTGCTCAGCTTTCTCGGCAACAACGACATTTACGATCCCGATCGCGTCGAGGCCGATCGCGACCTGATTCGCCGCTTCTACCTGAAGAACGGGTTCGCCGATGCCCAGGTCGTGGCCGCACTCACCGAATACGATGCGGACAAGAAGGGCTTTCTCGTCACCTTCAAGATCGAGGAAGGACAGCAATACCGCGTCGGCTCGGTCGATTTTCGCTCCAGCATCCCCAATTTCGACGCGGGCTCGCTGCGTAGCATATCACGCGTCACGGTCGGTTCGCTCTACAACGTCGAAGCGGTCGAGAAGTCGACCGAGGAAATGCAGATCGAAGCCTCGCGCCGTGGCTATGCTTTCGCCGTGGTGCGGCCGGGCGGCGACCGCAATTTCGAGGCGCGTACCGTCTCCGTCGTGTTCAACGTCGACGAGGGCCCGCGCACCTACATCGAGCGCATCAATCTGCGCGGCAACACCCGCACCCGCGACTACGTGATCCGCCGCGAATTCGACCTCTCCGAGGGCGATGCCTACAACCGCGCGCTGGTCGACCGCGCCGAGCGCCGGCTGAAGAACCTGGACTACTTCAAGAGCGTCAAGATCGTCACGGAACCCGGCTCGTCCAGTGACCGTGTCATCCTGATCGTCGACATGGAAGAGAAATCGACCGGCGACTTCTCGATCTCGGGTGGCTATTCCACCAGCGACGGTGCGCTTGCGGAAGTCTCGGTCTCCGAGCGCAACCTGCTCGGTAAGGGCCTCTATGCCAAGGCGTCGGTCAGTTACGGCCAGTATTCGCGCGGCGTATCGCTCTCCTTCGTCGAGCCCTATCTGCTCGACTATCGGATCGCGCTCGGGTTCGATACTTATTGGAAGGATCAGAAATCGAACAGCTATACGAGCTACGGCGTGACGACGCTGGGCTTCTCGCCGCGGCTGGGCTTCGCCTTGCGCGAGGACCTGTCGCTCCAACTGCGCTACTCGCTGTATCAGCAGAGCATCACGCTCGCCAGCCCCTACAACAATTGCAACAACAACGCAGCCAACACGTCGTTGGCCTTCAACCCGACGCCGGCTTACATCCAGAACGTCCTTGGCGGGGTGGATCCCACGAACTCCACCAGTTCGGGCGTCTACGGTTACGGCTGCTACGGCGACGGCGAATCCAGTCTTCCTGTCCGAAAGGAGCTTGCGAACGGCGCGACCTGGACCTCGGCGCTGGGCTACACGCTGAGCTACAACACGCTCGATAACACCAAGAACCCGACTGACGGCCTACTCGTCGACTTCAAGCAGGATTTTGCCGGCGTCGGCGGTGACGTTACCTATCTGAAGACCGCGCTCGACACCAAATACTACACGGCGATGGTGTCCGACATCGTCAGCGTGATCCATCTGCAGGGTGGGGTGCTCAGCAAGCTCGGCAACAACGAGCTGCGCATGCTGGATCACTTCCAGATGGGTCCGAACCTGGTCCGCGGCTTCGCCTCGAATGGCATCGGCCCGCGCGACATCACCTATTGGAACTACGGCTCGAGCGGTGATGCGCTCGGCGGCACGAAATATTGGGGCGCATCGATGGAGTTGCAGATGCCGTTCTGGTTCCTTCCCAAGGAAGTCGGCCTGAAGGGCGCCGTCTATGCCGATGCCGGCTCGCTCTGGGGCTACCAGGGGCCGACCTCGTGGGCGGCGACGGGCGAGGTCAACACCAAGGCTTGCCCGACCTGCGGATTGCAATATGACGACAGCAGCGTGGTGCGGTCCTCGGTCGGTGTCGGCCTGATCTGGGCTTCGCCGTTCGGACCGCTGCGCTTCGACTACGCCGTGCCGCTGACCAAGGGCAAATACGACATCGTCCAGGAGTTCAGATTCGGCGGCGGTACGTCGTTCTAGCGATTCAGTATCCGCCGGCACGCATCGACGAAAACCTGCGCGCCGGTGACGATGTCGGCGTCCGCAGTGTTTTCGGTCCAGTGGTGGCTGATGCCCCCGATCGAAGGCACGAACAGCATGCCCGCGGGCATGATAGTCGCGAGCATCTGCGCGTCGTGGCCGGCGCCGCTGGGCATGCGGATAAAACGTCCGCCGGCCAGCTCCTTGCTCGCGGCTTCGATGGCATCCTGAATGCCGGCATTCATCATGGCCGGCGCGCCGGTGCGGATCTTCTCTACGTTTGCGGTGCAGGGGCCCTTCGCGCTCGCTTCGGCTGCCATCGCTCGCAGCAACTCCTCCAGCCGCGGGATCACGGCCGGATTGTCGTCCCGGATCTGGAACAGCATTTCCGCGCCACCCGGAATGATGCTCGGCGCACCCGGATCGAGCGTGATGCGGCCGGTGGTCCAGACCGTGCGCGGTCCGCATGCGGCCGGGAAGTGCTCGTCGATCGCCACGCAGAACTTTGCCAGCGCGAGACCCGCATCCTTGCGCACGGCCATGCGCGTGGTGCCGGCGTGGTTCTGCTCCCCGATGAAATTGATGCGGTACTGCCAGATGCCGACGATGGAGGTCACGACACCGATCGCGAGCTTGCCGCTTTCGAGCGTGTCGCCCTGCTCGATATGGGCCTCGAGATATCCGACGTGCCGTCCCGGCTCGACCGTGATGCGCGAACGTCCGGCGAGGCCCATGTCGCTGAGCGCGTCGCGCATGGCGCGGCCATTGGTGCGGTCGCGCGCGGCATCGATCTCCGCCTCGGTCACCTGTCCGACATAGGAACGCGAGCCGAGGAAGCTGCCGAAATGACCTTCCTCGTCACACCACGCGGCGACTTCGACAGCGCCTTTCACGGAGTGATCGGCGTTGAGCACGCGGGCAGCCTCAAGGGCATAGACGACGCCGAGCGGGCCATCCAGCCAGCCGGCATAGTTCTGGCTTTCCAGGTGCGATCCGGCGAGCAGTTTCGGTCCGGACTTGCTGCTGGTGCCGACGATATTGCCGATGCCGTCGATCGCACCGGCGAGGCCGGCCTCGGGCAGCTTCTGCACCAGCCAGTCCAGCGATTGCCTGTGCGGCTCCGAGAAGGTCGGCTTGTGCACGCCGGACTTGTAGGTGCCCAGTGCACGGAGCGCATTGAGATCGGCGAGGACGCGCTCGCCATTGGCGCGGGGATGAGTATCAGGCATGTTCGGCAACCTTCAACGCCTCAGTGCGGATCTCCTCGACCAGCCGTTCCTTCAGTTGGACGAACTCGGGCGTGGTCTTGATCTTGTAGGAGCGCGGATGCGGCAGGTCCACGGCGATCTCCGCCTTGACGCGGCCCGGGCGGGCGCTCATGACGATGACGCGGCTCCCGAGGAAGATTGCTTCCTCGATGTCGTGGGTCACGAACAGCACGGTCTTCTGGTCGCGCTCCCAGATCCCGAGCAGCATTTCCTGCATCAGGGCGCGGGTCTGGTTGTCCAGCGCACCGAAGGGCTCATCGAGCAGCAGGATCTTGGGATCATTGGCGAGCGCGCGCGCAATCGCCGTGCGCTGTTGCATGCCGCCGGAGAGCTGTTTCGGCCAGTGGTCCTCGAAGCCGGCAAGTCCGACCTGGCGGATGAAGTCATCCGCGACCTTGTTGCGCTCCGCCTCGGCCACGCCGCGTTCGCGCAGGCCAAAGGCGATGTTCTCGCGCACGGTGAGCCACGGAAACAGCGTGTAGGACTGGAACACCATGCCGCGATCGGCGCCGGGGCCGGTGACCTCGCGTCCGTCGAGCGTGACGCGTCCGCTGGTCGGACGGTCGAGACCGGCGACGATGCGCAGCAGTGTGGATTTGCCGCAGCCGGACGGGCCGAGGATGGTGACGAAGTCGTTGTTGCCGATGGCGAGGTCGGTCGGCTCCAGCGCCCTCGTGGGGGCGTTGCCGTGACGTGACGGAAAGGTGCGCGAGACTTGCTCGATCCTGAGGATCGTCATGCCAGCCTCCACGGAAACAGCCAGGCATTGAACGCCTTGAAGATGAAGTCCGAGAGCAACCCGATCAGTCCGATCACGATGATGCCGAAGATGATCTGGCCGGTATTGAGCAGCGCCTGGCTGTCGGTGATCATATGTCCGATGCCGGAGGACGAGCCGATCAGCTCGGCGACGATCACGTAGGTCCAGGCCCAGCCGAGCACCAGGCGCAGGATTTCCGCAATCTCGGGTGCGGAGGAGGGCAGCAGCACGCGGCGGATGATGCCGCGGTCGCTGGCACCTAACGTATAGGCGGCTTCAACCAGATCGCGCCGCGTGGCACCGACGGTCACGGCGACCATCAGGATCACCTGGAACACCGAGCCGATGAAGATGACCAGCAGCTTCTGCAACTCGCCGATGCCGGCCCACAGGATCAACAGCGGAATAAAGGCGGAGGCGGGCAGATAGCGCGCGAAGGAGACGAAGGGTTCGAGAAAGGCCTCGATCGGTTTGTAGGCGCCCATCAGCACGCCGAGCGGAACGGCGATGATCGCGGCCAGCGCAAAGCCGCCGACGACGCGCCAGATCGTCATGCCGATGTCGAACAGGAAGCCCTGCTTGACCAGGAGATCGTAACCCTCCTGCACCATGGTGAGTGGGTTGGCGAGAAATGTCTTTGACACATGGCCGCCAAAGGTCGCCCAGGACCAGAGGGCGACGAACAGCACGAAGAACGCGAGGCCATAGGCCACGCGTTGCTTCGATGTCACGGAATCCAGGGGACGCATCGTCAGATCTATCCGAATGGCGATCATGCGCTGATCCCGCTGCGCGGCGGGACCAGCAGGGTGTCGGAGCCTACTTGATGAAGCTGGCGTCGTAGAGGTCCTCGATCTTCGGCGTGGCCTTGATGATGCCGATCTCGAGCAGCAGCTCGGCCGCATCCTTGTTGAAGGCGAGGAAGTCGCCCGCGAAGAACTTCTGGTTCGAGGCCTTGTCCTGCCAACGCAGGTACTTCGCCGAGTTGCCGAACTGCTCGGCAGTCTGCTTAACGTCCGCGCCCATGATCTCATAGGCCTTGGCCTGATCCTTGGCGATCATGTCGAGCGCCTCGAAATAGCTATTGGCGAGGGCCTGCGCCGCCTTCGGGTTCTCGGTCAGGAATTTCGGCGTGCAGCCGAACGTGTCCATCACGATCGGATAATCCAGCGTGGTCGCGATGATCTTGCCCTTGTCGGGGGCGGCCCGCACGGTCGACAGATACGGCTCATAGGTCATCGCGGCGTCGTTCTGGCCAGAGACGAACGCCTGCGCGGCTGCGGCCGGCTCGAGGTTGACCACGGTGACATCCTTCACCGTGAGGCCATTCTTCTTCAGCATCCAGGCCAGCGCGAAATAGGGCGAGGTGCCGGGCGCCGAGGCCGCGACGGTCTTGCCCTTCAGCTCCTTGATCGAATTGATGTCGTTGCGCACGGCCATGCCGTCGGCGCCATAGCTCTTGTCGAGCTGGAAGATCTGCTTGGTCGCGACGCCATTGGCGTTCCACGAGATCCAGGTCTCGACCGTGGTCGCTGCGCACTGCACGTCGCCGGAAGCGATGGCGAGGTGGCGGTCCTTCTGCGGGATCTTCTTGATGGTGACGTCGAGGCCATTCTTCTTGAAGATGCCGGCTTCCTTCGCCAGCGTCAGCGGTGCAAAGCCGGTCCATCCGGAGATGCCGACTCCGACCTTGATATCGTCGGCGAGCACCGGGGTGACGGCCGTGAGCGCAATGATGGTCGCAAATATTGTCGAGCTACGCATGATTATCGTCCTCTTGCCCAGAAGGTTTGACGTCCTGTTGATCTCTGTCGGCCGCTGTGGGCCGTTGCGGAAAACGTTGCACGATTTGTGCCGACATCGTTCCCTCAGCCTCCCTTGAATCGCGCGACAAGGCGGTGAGAGTCACCCGGATAGAGCAGGCGCACCGCGGTGATCGTGCGTGCGCTGCGCCAGGTATAGCGGTCGATCACGAGGCACGGCGCGCCGATGGCGATGTCGAGCGCTTCTGCGGTGCGATCATCTGCAACGATGGCGCTGATCGTGTGCTCGGCCTCCGTCCAGGGGACATGATGAAGCAGCCAAGAGCCTGGCGGCTCGCGCGAGAAATCCGCGGTCGCAGCAGATGGCACAGAGGACAGATCGATCAACCTGTCCTCGACGGCAAAGGGCACGTTGTCGGCGCTGTGGCGGCAGGCGATCGCAATCACCTTGCCGGCTTTCTTGACACCGAGACGCGCGCGATCGGCAGCGGTCGCCGCGCGCAGCTTGCGGCCGATCAGCTCGTAACCATAGCTGCGGCCGAGCGCGGTGATCTCGGCGCGGATATCGGCGATCTTGAGCACAGCCGACTGATGCTGAGGTCGGCGCACGAACGAGCCGGCACGTCGTCTCCGCTCGATCAGGTCCGCCTGCGCGAGCTCAGATAGCGCCTTGTTCACCGTCATGCGCGAACAGCCGTAGCGTGCCACGAGCTCGTGCTCGAACGGGATGCGGTGGCCCGGCGGCCATTCACCCGTCAGGATGCGCTTTTCGATATCGGCGCGGATGCGCTTGTAGAGCGTCGGCTTGTCGGCGCTATCTGTGGCAAGGCTCACGCGACGAGCCTCCGGATCGCGGCGTTGAAGCCGTCGCGCGCGGATTGGCGCAGTTTATGCTGCCCGCCCTCGACAACCTTGTTGCCGCCGGCCCAGACGCAATCGATCGCGCCGCTTCCCGCCGCGAAGATCCAGCCGTCAATGAGCGCATCGCGGCGGCGTTCCGCCAGCGAGGGATGCATGCTATCGAGGGTGACGATATCGGCGCGCGCGCTGGGCGAGAGGCCGATTGTCGGCTGTGCCAGCGCCCGCGCGCCGCCCGCAAGGGCATCGTCAAACAGCGTGCGACCAGTCGAACGTCCGGCGCCGCCGGACAGCACGTTGCGCGCGCGATGCTTCAATCGTTGGCCATATTCGAGCTGGCGCAACTCGTCGGCGACACCGACCAGCACATTGGAATCGGTGCCGACGCCGAACACGCCGCCGGCGTCGAGATATTCGCGCGCCGGAAAGATGCCGTCGCCGAGACTTGCTTCGGTGACAGGGCAAAGCCCCGCGACCGCGCCGGTCTTCGCGAAGGCGATCACTTCCGCATCCGTCATATGGGTCGCGTGAATGAGGCACCAGCGCTGATCGAGTGGTGCGTGCTCCAGCAGCCACTGCACGGGCCGCTGCCCCGACCAGGCCAGGCAATCCTCGACTTCTTTCACCTGCTCGGCGGCATGGATGTGCACCGGTCCGCCGTCCGCAAGCGGAATGATCGCCGCGAGCTCGGGCGGTGCCACCGCGCGCAGGCTGTGCGGCGCGATGCCGATATCGGCGCCCGGCAAGTTTGCAATCGCTTTGCGCGAAGCCGCCATCAGCGCGGCGAACTGATCGACCGAGCAGATGAAGCGGCGCTGGCCGTCATGCGGCGCAGCGCCGCCGAATGAGCCGTGCGCATAAAAGCTTGGGAGCAGCGTCAGGCCGATGCTTGAGGTTTCTGCAGCCTGCGCAATCCGCGCAGCCATCTCCGCGGGGTTGGCATAAGGCGAGCCGTCGCGATCGTGATGCAGATAATGGAATTCGCCGACGCGGGTAAAACCCTGCTCCAGCATCTCGACATAGAGCAACGTCGCGACGGCGGCGACATCATCCGGCGTCATCGACAGTGCGAAGCGGTACATCGTCTCGCGCCAGGTCCAGAACGTATCGGTGGAATCGCCGCGCAGTTCGGCAAGTCCCGCCATGCCGCGCTGGAAGGCGTGACTGTGCAGGCTCGAAAGTCCTGGAAGCGCGATGGCGTGACGCTCGTCGCCCGCGGCTGGAGCAACGCCCGGCGTCACCTCCGCGATCGCGCCGGCGGTGATCACCACCTGCACGTCATGGGCCCAGCCCGAGGGCAGGAGCGCGGAGGCGAAATGCAGTCGGGACATGGTGACACGCCGGCTGGACAGAA